>JAICXR010000073.1 GCA_025980355.1 Chloroflexota bacterium
ACGCTATGAAGATCGTGTTCACGAAGTAGCGCGCGAAGCCGCCGGGCCAGGGGCCGGGCAGCTTCCAGGCGTCGGCGTAGTTGCTCAGGTGCCAGACCGAGGGCAGGAAGGTCGGCGGATAGGCCAGGGCCTCGAACTGCGTCTTGAAGGAGGTCAGCACCATCCAGATGAAGGGCAGCGCCACCAATATCCCGCCGACGGTCAGCGCCGAATAGACCGGCACCGCGCGCAGCGGGTGGCGGGTATGCCGCGTCGTCGTCCCGGTCCGGATGGCGGGCAGTGGACGGGTCTGGGTGGAACTAGCCACTGGCCGCCCTCACCCCGCGTCCGACGACGCGGAACTGCACCAGCGTCAGGCCGAGGATGATTGCGAAGAGGATGAAGGCCAGCGCCGAGGCGTAGCCCAGGTGCCCATAGCGGAAGGCCTGATTGTACACCAGCAGGGCCACCGTCGTGGTCGTCCCGGCCGGGCCGCCTCCCGTCATGATGTAGATCTGGTTGAAGGCTTTGAAGCTGCCGATGACGGAGATCACCAGAATAAAGAAGGTTGTCGGCATGAGGAGCGGCCAGGTGAGGTAGCGGAAGACCTGTCCCTCACTCGCCCCGTCGAGCCGGGCCGCCTCGTACAGTTCCTTCGGGATCGCGGTCAGGCCGGCGAGGAACACCACCGTGTCGAAACCCTGGCTGTACCAGATCGACATTACGGCGATGCAGAACAGGGCAAGGCTCGGTCCGTCCGCCCAGGTCGGCGGGGTAATGCCAAACGGTTGCAGCACCAACTGGAAGATCCCGCGCGGCTCGTTCAGCCACTGCGGCGACGGCGCGCCCGCCCACTTCCAGAAGCCACTGATCGCGCCATCCGGCCGGAAGATGACCCGCCAGACCGCCGCCGCCGCCACGGTCGACGTCACGTAGGGGATGAAGAAGAGCGTGCGGTAGACCGCGACGCCGCGCAGATTGCGACTCAGCAGGAGCGCGGCGACCAATGCCAGGATAATACTGATCGGCACGGTCAGGACGGCGTACCAGATGGTGGTCACGAGGGCCTGGTGAAAGTCGCTGTCCTGCAAGATCACCGTATAATTGGTTAGGGCGAGGAAGGCGCCGCGGATCACCTTCCAGTTGAAGAGGCTGATATAGAAGGCGAAGCCGATGGCGAAGAAATGGAAGACGGCGATGACGACGACCGCCGGTAAGAGAAAAAGGTAGGCCAGGGCGGTGGTTCGCCAGTAGCGGCGCCGCCGGGACGACGATCCGCCGCGGCTTCCCAGCGCCGTTGGAACCAGGACGGGAGCTATCGCCATCGAGTCGTAACCTCTGGCATCGCACCTGGCAAGGCCTCGCCCTTCCCAAACGCCCCTAGTATAAACCGCCTGCCACGCACCGGTCAACGGCTTTGCCGGCACGACGCTGGTAGCATGGAGATAGGCGAATGCAACGAGGGGCGGTGCCGGCATGGAAGTTCACGTCATCAAACCGCAAGGGTACTGCTATGGCGTCGTCCGGGCCATGAAGCTCGCCAAACAGGTGGGCGACAGCACCGACGGCCCCGTCTACGGCCTTGGTCAGATGGTGCACAACCGCCATATGATCGACGACCTAGCCGAGCATCACGTCGTGACGGTCGACGGGCCGAACCGGGCCCGCATCCTGGAACAGATCGACGGCGGCACCGTCATCTTCACCGCCCACGGCGTGTCGCCCGAGGTGCGCGACCTGGCCGCGCGCAAGGGGCTGCGCACCATCGACGCCACCTGCCCGGACGTGACGCGGACGCATGACCTGGTCCGGCGTCTAGCTGCCGATGGGTACCACATCGCCTACATCGGCAAGCGCGGCCACCCGGAGCCGGAGGGGGCCATCGGCAACGCGCCGGAGCAAGTCCACCTGGTCGAAACGATGGCGGACGTCGAGGCCCTCGACCTGCCGCCCGGCAAGCTTGCCGTCACGACGCAAACCACGATGAGTATGTGGGACACGCAGGACTTGGTCGACCGGCTACGGGAGCGGTTCCCGTCGATCGAAGTGCATAATGAGATCTGCAGCGCCACCCAGGATCGCCAGACCGCCGCGGTGGAGCAGGCCGCCCTCTGCGACGTCGTCATCGTCGTCGGCGACGAACGCAGCTCCAATACCAATCGCCTGGTTGATGCCGTGCGCGATCGCGCCGGGAAGCCGGCCTACCGCGTCGACAACGTCGACGAGATCGACCCGGCCTGGCTACGTGGCGCCCAGAAGGTCGGCGTCACCGCCGGCGCTTCGACGAAGACCCAGATCACCCGCGCGGTGATCCGCTATTTGGAAGCGCTGGCGCCGCAATAGGCTGCAGTAGCCCCCGGCCGCCACGAGCGGCGGGAGCAGCGCGGCGATCCCCCCGCCGCCGCGGTCGGTGAGCAAGGTGGCCACCCAGCTCAATAGCCACCAGGCCAGCACCAGCAGCCAGGACCAGCGATTCGGCCGCCGCCCCAGCCGCAGCAGCGCCGGCAGCAGGAAGAGCAGGTCCGACACCAGCGCATAGGGCAGGGCGGCCAGGGCGAGCGCGGCGGCCACGTCGACCGCGGCGGGCGAGAGGCGGCGTCCCCCGCGCAGCCGGCGCAGGGCGAGCCAGCCCGACCCAAGCAGCAACAGCGCCAAGAGGGCGAGCTGCGCCCCTTCGTGCACACGACCGTGGAGCGGCAGCAGCGAACTGGTGACCAGGCCGGACGTCGTATCGCGCACGGCGTAGATCTGGATGAGGAAGGCCCGGAAGACATCGGGACCGCCGACCAGCAGCGAGCCGACCGGCCAGATCAGCATCGCCGCGCCGAACGCCAGCACCGTCGGCAACGCGGCCGTGGTCAGTGCGGGCAGGGCCAGGAGCGCGAGGTGCGGCTTGGCAGCCATCAGGGCGAAGCAACAGCCAGCCAGGACCGGTCGCCGGCGTAGCAGCGCCAGTCCCGTGGCGTAGGCGGCGAAGCAGGCGCCGCTCATCTGCCCCAGGTAGAGCATGAAGAGGGCCGGCGGACCTCCCACGGTCAGAACCAGCCACAGCGCGCCCGGCTTCTCCTCCGCTGGCCCGTACTCCCGCACCAGCAAGGCGAGGCTGCCCACGACGGCGGCCATAGTCAGCAGCATCCAACCGCGCAGGGCCAGCGCAGGCGGGATGAGAGCGACGGGCGCCCACAGCGCCGCCAGCAACGGCCACTGCCGGAAGTCGGGCGAAGCGTAATAGCTCTGTCCGTGCAAAAAGGCCCGCCCGGCCAGATAGTAGACGCCGCCGTCCTCGAAGCGCCACCGGATCATTGCATCCGGCAGCAGCAGCATCGCCAGCAACCAGCCCACGATCCATGTCAGCGCCGCCGCCGTCAGCAGGCGCGGGGCGCGCCTGCCGATCCAGCCCCGTGGACGCGAGCCAAGCCGGAGAGACACCCGTTGCATTGCAAGTCTTCCGAGCGTGACCATTTACCCGGCGGCCAATGGCTCGGTCGCCGAATTTAGCGGTGGACGCGGGAAGGGCAGCCCGGCGCGGAAGCGCCACACCACGCCGACGGCGAGGAGCGGCAACAGCGCGGCGAGGCCACCGCCGCCGGCGTGCGCCAGGAGGGCCGCAAGCCAGGGCACACACCACCAGGCGGAAAGCAGCACGCGTGCCGTCCGGCCGGGCAGGGCGAGGCCCCGCAGGAGCAGCGGTAGCACGAAGAGCAGATCGGAAACGAGCGCGTAGGGGAGCGCGGCCAGTGTCACGACCGCTACCAGATCGACGGCGCCGTCCGCAAGCACGGCCATCCCCCGTCTGCGACGCCACCAGAGCCAGGCGAACAGGCCAAGAATCGCCGCCAGCAAGGCCGCCTGCACGATCGTGTGCGGCGTACCCTCCAATGGCAGGAGGGAGCCGAGCGAGCTCGACACCAGGCCGGTGGTGGTGTCCCGCACAGCGTAGACGCGCACCAGAAAGGCGACCAGCGTCGCCGGCCCAGACACCAGCAACGACCCGACGGGCCAGACCAACGCCGCGAGCACGAAGGCGACAAAGGCTTCCGGCGGCGCGGCCAGCAGCGCCGGGAGGGCGATCAGCGCCAGATTCGGCTTCGCCACGATGATCGCCAGGCAGCAGCCGGCAGCCTTCGGGTGCTTGGGCAGGAGGGCGACGGCAATAGCATAGGCGGCGAAACAGACCCCGCTCATCTGACCCAGGTACAGCATGATGAGCGTTGGGGGACCGAGAAATAGCAGGACGGGGCCGAGCAGCGGCGCTGTCCGCATGTCGCGGCCCAGCCGGAAGCAGAGGGCAACAAAGGCCGTGGCAACACTGGCGACGGACAGGAGTGCCCACAACCGGAACGCCGCCGGCTCCGCGAGCAGCGTCAGCGGGGACCACATGGCCGCGACCAGTGGCCACTGACGAAACGCGACGCCGCCATACAGGTCCGAGCCCTGGCGGAAGGCCAGACCGGCGCTGTAATACGTGCCGGCGTCGATGAAACGCCCGCCGAACACGGCATCGGGGGCGAGAAACAACGTCGCGATCCAGCCGGCCGCCCAGGTCAGCGCCGCCGCCGTCAGCAGGCGCGGCCCGCGACGGCGGGCCCAGCCGCGCAGCCGCGCGCCACGCCCGACAGATACCCGGAGCATCGGCCTGTCACCCACTCGTACCGTACCACCCGCGGTGGTCGTCGTATCTGGCCACTGTACGGCAGGCGTTGCCGGGCGAGGCGCCTATCCCCCGTTTGCCATGGCCCGAAGGGGCGAATGGGCGACGCGCGGGCGGCGACAACCCTATCGCAACCCTATACTTCACATGCCGATGATGTTATAGCCCCCGTCGACGTGCAGCACTTCGCCGGTGACGTTTCTGCCCAGATCGCTGCAGAGATAGAGCGCCGCGCTGCCGAGGTCCTGGCCTTCCACATTGCGACGCAGCGGCGCGTGGGTGGCCACGTGCTTCTCCATGTCGGGGAAGCCGGCGATGGCGCGCGCCGCCAGGGTGCGCTGCGGCCCGGCCGAGATGGCGTTGACGCGGATGCCTTTCGGCCCGAGATCGTTGGCCAGGTAGCGCACGCTGCATTCCAGCGCCGCCTTGGCCACGCCCATGACGTTGTAATTCGGGATGACGCGCTCACTGCCCATGTAGGTCATGGTGACGATGCTGCCGCCGCCCCGCGCCGCCAGGAGCGGCTCCGCCGCCTGGGCGATCAGCGTCAGGGAATAGGCGCTGACGTCGAGCGCCAACAGGAAGCCGGCGCGCGAGGTGTCCACGAAGCGCCGCCCGGACACGTCTTCCCGGTTGGCGAAGGCCAGGCTATGGACGACGGCGTCGACGCCGCCGTAGCGTTCGCCCAGGGCGGCGAATACGGCGGGCACGTCGCTGTCGTTCTGCACGTCGCAGGGGAACACCGCCGGCTCGCCGAGGGTGGCCGCCAGCTTTTGCACCTCCGGCAGCACCCGCTCCTGCGCCGCAAATGCCAGCGTCGCTCCCTGCTGGGCGAAGGCCAGGGCGATCTGCCAGCCGATGCTACGGTGATTGGCGACGCCGAAGACTACCGCGATCTTGCCGTCCAGCAGCCCCATCCTGGTCTCCCTTCCATCACCATCCGGCGTCCGGCGCGCCCGAGTGCTGAAGTATAGTGCATCCCCGGCTGTCGGTTGCTATACTCGCCGTCATCCCGGCTGGGCCGGCGCGATGAACGACAGAACACGAACAGAGAGAAATAGATGCCCAGATTTCAGGCTGCGACGCTGGAGGCGGCGGGCAGCCGCATCTTCGCCGGCGCCGGTGTCCCGGAACATGAAGCGCAGATCGTGGCGCGTTCCCTGGTGCAGTCGAACCTGCTGGGGCACGACTCCCACGGCGTGATCCGCATCCAGCAATACGTCAACAACGTGCGCAGCGGGCTGACCAGGGCGGACGCAGTCATCCGCACGGTGCGGGAGGCGCCGGCGATGGCCGTCCTGGACGGCGGCTGGGGCTTCGGCCAGGTCGTTGCGCGGCACGCCGCGGAGCTGGCGATCGCGAAGGCCCGCCTACACACGGTCGGCGTCGTTACCGCCTATCACTGCAATCACGTCGGCCGGCTCGGCGAGTATGTCGAGATCGCAGCCCAGGCCGGTATGCTGGCGCTGGCGACTGTCAATAATCACGGGCAGGGCCGTTTGCTCGCCCCCTTCGGCGCGAAGGCGGGGCGGCTCTCGCCAAACCCGATCGCCTTCGGGGCGCCGCGCCCCGGCGACGTTCCCTTCATCATGGACCTGACGCCCTCCGTCGTGCCGGAAGGGAAGGTGCGCGTCAAGCGCAATCGCGGCGAACCGCTGCCGCCGGGCTGGGTGCAGGACGCCGAAGGGCGCCCGACGACCGACGCCAACGCGCTCTACGCCGGCGGCTCCCTCCTGCCGCTAGGCGGCCCCGTCGGGCACAAGGGTTTCGCGCTCGCCCTGATGGTGGAGATCCTCTCCGGCGCGCTCGGCGGCGCCGGTGTCAGCCGTCCCAACCCGGAGCGCGGCGGCAACGGCCTCTTCTACGCCGCGATCAACCCGGAGAGCTTCCTCCCGCGCGAGCAGTTCCTCAGCGAGATGCGGGTGCTGGCCGACCACGTCAAGTCCAGTCCCCCCGTCGATGGCGTCGCCGAGGTCTTCCTCCCCGGCGAACCGGAGTTCCGCACCCGCGCCGGCCGCCTCCGCGACGGCATCGAGGTGGAGGCGGAAACGGTGCGGCAGATCATCGAGACGGGGCGGGAGGTCGGCGTGGACGTGGGGGGGTTATTGGATTGATAGGGCCGCGACTGCGGTCTGCGGCCCATTCCCCCCTCATTCAAAGTCCAACCCGATGTCTAGGGCCCGCGCGGAATGGGTGAGGGCGCCGACGCTGATCAGATCGACTCCCGCCTCGGCGCAAGCGCGAGCGTTGGCCAGCGTGATGCCGCCGGAGGCTTCGGTGAGCGCGCGGCCGGCCACCAGGCGCACCGCCTCGGCTAAGACCGGCGCCGGCATGTTGTCCAGGAGAACGATGTCCGCGCCGCCGGCGATGACGTCCTCGATCTGGTCGAGGCGGTCCACCTCGACCTCCACGCGCAATCCATGCGGTGCGGCGGCGCGAGCGCGCGCCACCGCCGCTTGCAGCGACACGCCCTGGCGCCCCAGGATCGCGATGTGGTTGTCTTTGACCAGCACGCCGTCGCTGAGACCGTGCCGGTGGTTACTGCCGCCGCCACAGCGCACGGCGTACTTCTCCAGGCTGCGCAGGCCCGGCGTGGTCTTGCGCGTGTCGACCAGCCGGGCGCCGGTCCCTTCCAGCTCCTGTACATAGCGCGCCGTCAGCGTCGCGATGCCGGAGAGGCGTTGGAGGTAGTTCAGCGCCAGACGCTCGCCGGTCAGCAGGCTCGCCGCCGGACCGCTGATCTCCGCCACCGACGTGCCAGTGGCCACGGCGTCGCCATCGGCATGGTGGGACTGCCAGCGCACCGCCGGGTCCAGCACCGCAAACACCGCCGCGGCGACCGGCAAGCCCGCCACGACGCCCGCTTCTCGGAATGCCACAACGCCGCGCGCCTGGACCGTCGGGTCCACCAGCGCCTGCGTCGTGACGTCGCCCCAGCCCAGGTCTTCCGCCAGGGCCCGCCGCACCTGGGCCTGCAGTTCGTCCGTCGAAAGCTGAATAGCGACCACGCGCACCAATCAGGTCTGCACGTCGCTGATCCAGCCACGCTGCAGGGCATAGATGGCAGCATGGGTGCGATCATTGACACCGAGCTTGCGCAAAATCGCGGTAATATGGTTCTTCACGGTCTGGTCGCTAATACCGAGCCCCTGGGCGATGTGCTTGTTGCCGTTGCCCTGGGCGATCAGCTTCACCACTTCGAGCTCACGGTTGGAGAGCGGCAAGTAGCTGGGCTCCGGCAGTGGCTGATCCATCTGCTCCAGCATCTTGTCGGCGCGATTCCGCCGCCGCGGCGTCATCAGCACATCCGTGCTCAGGAGCAGGCAACCATCGGCAACCTGCTGGACCGCCTTCAGCAACGGCTCCGGCGCGATCATCTTGGAGAAGTAGCCGGCGGCCCCCACCTTGAAGGCCATATACAGCTCCTCCTCGCTTTCCGACTCGCTGAGGAGCAGGCAGCGTAAGTCCGGCTGTTGGCGACGGGCGGCGTGGACCAGGTTGATGCCGCTCTGGTCGTCCAGTTCGATGCAGGCGATCAGGACATCGACCGATTCCCGCTGCAAGATCTGGAGCGCCTCGCGGTAGGTGCTGACCGCGGCGACGACGGCGTAGCCGCCGCAGTTTTCCAGGGAATTATGCAGCCCCATGCGGACCAGCGGGATCGATTCCGCCAGAAGAACGCGAATGCCGGTTCGCTTGCTCTGCGGTACCAGCGAACCGCCGGCGACTCGACTCGGCGACGCCGACGCAATCGCCATCCGATTCACGACCGCTGCAACGGGCGCCAGTTCCTGAGACGCGCTCAGACCCATGCCGAATGCTCCTCCACATCCATCCCCCTCGGCGGTCCATCAGCCGAACCGCCGCCGGACACTGCTTTCGTGTCCCGAGCCCGTTCCCTACCTTCGCCCGCTAGTATAACAAGGGCCTTACGCGCCCATACCAGATGGAGAAGCCCGGCGGGCTCTATCAGCGGTAGCCACATGATCCTACAGAGGTCAGAGTAGGAACCGTTACTGAAGCGAAAGAAGCGCCTTACGGCGACGCTTTCAGCTTTCTGAATAACATAAAGCGCGATACACGGCGGTATGAGCGGCAGCAATGCTTTCCCATGTAAACGTTGCCGCAATCGTCCCCGCCGCGGTGCGCAGGCGCTCCTGCGCCGCCGGGTCCAGACTCTGCCTGATCGCTCGCTGCAAGTCGACGGCGTCGTTCGCCCGGCAGAGGAACATCGCCCGCTCCAGGTCGGGCATCGGCGCTGGCGGCGCCGTACTGACCACGGCGCAGGAATGGCTGAGTGCGGCCATCAACGTGCCCCGACGCAGCGAGACGCCGTCTCGGTAGGGGAGGACGACCACATCGGCCGCCTGCAGGTAGGCGGAAACGTCGGCGGCGGCGACGTAGCCGGTCCAGATGATCCGGTCCGCCAGGGACGCCTCCTGGGCGCGGCGGAGGTGCTCGGCGTAGGCGACATTCGTCCGGTCGGTCTGGCCGGCGCCGCCGCCGATGAGCAGCAAGCGGGCATCCGGCCTCTCCTGGGCCAGCGCCGCGAACGCCGTCAGCAGCTCGTCCAAGCCTTTGCCGGCGTTATAGAAACCGAAATAGGCGAGCAACGGCGCCTCCGCCGGGACATTGAGCCCGGCACGCACCGCCTGCCGATTCACAGCGGGCACGACCGGGATGTTGGGGCCGATCGGTATCTCCCGAACCCGACGCGCCCGCAGGCGCAGCAGGCGGCGGGCGTCGTCAGCAGTCGTGGCGATCACGGCGTCGGCGCCGCGCCCGAGCACGCCAACGGCCCGCCGGTCCACGCCCAACCGTCCCGATAACGGGAAGGGGTGCGGCGGCAAGAGGTCGTGGAAGGTGACGACGCTGAGCGGGCGGATGTTCCAGACGCGCAGGAGCCAGGGATAGAGCGCGACGGCCCCCCGCAGTCCGTAGGCGGCGGCCTGGTATTGGAAATGGACGATGTCGGGCCGCCAGGCCCGGAGGCGCGCCGCCACCGCTCGCCAGGCAAGCAGATTCCAGCGCCGCACGTCGCGCCAGACCGTCGCGCCTTCGCGGTTCACCCATTCCGCATCGCCCAACCGCTCGTTGTTGCGTTCCGAGCCGTCCACGCCCGGCGACGTCGTGAGAACGCCAATGTCGTGGCCCTGGTCGGTCAGGGCGCTGGCCAGATGGTCGGTGTAGTCGCCGACGCCACCGGACTGCGGCGGGAATTCGCCCGTGACAAAAAGTACCCTCACGCCGGCTCGGCTCCGAGGCCGGAGAGATGCCAGAGCAGCATGCGCGCCAGGACCCGCAGACGTTGGCGGCGCATCGGTCGATTCCTGCCGGTCAGCCCCAGCTTCGCCGCCTCTTCCCCGAACTGCCCAAGGTAGAGCAACGCGATCCACAGGCGGAGCAGCAGCGCCGCCGGCCGCCCGAACAGCAGCGTGTAGAGGCGGTATTTGCTCTGGTGGTGGTGCAGGTGACGCTGGAAGACGTCCTGGCCGCTACTCCGCCCGGAGTGGTGCACGACCTGCGCGCTCGGCAGGTAGACCACGCCCCACCCGGCGCTCCGGAAGCGCAGGCACCACTCCACCTCCTCCGAATACATGTGGAAGCCTTCATCCAGCAGCCCCACCGCCTCGATCGCCGCCCGGCGCACCAGCAGGCAGGCGCCCATGAGCCAATCAACCTCCTGCTCGTCAGCATCGGAGCGGTCATTGACGTAGTAGTGGTCGGTCAACCAGGAGCGTGGCAGGCGCTGCTGCACCTGCGTGCTTTCCACGAAGCCCGTCGCCAGCCGGGGCGCCCGCCGCCGGGATGACTGCACGCTGCCGTCGCTGTGTCGCAACTGAGGCCCGACCACCGCGACCTTTGGGTGCTCGTCAAGGTAGGCACGGAGCGTCGCCAGCGCTCCCGGTCCGAGTTCGGCGTCGGGATTCAGCAGCAGGACGTAGTCGCCGGTGCTCGCCCGAATCGCCTGATTATTGGCGGCGGCAAAGCCCGGATTGCCGCTGTTGACCAGCAGACGCACCTCCGGGAATTCTTCCCGCACCATGGCCACGCTGCCGTCGCTGGAGCCGTTATCGACGACCCAGATCGCCAGCGCCGTCTGCCCCGCCGCCGCCTGCAAAGACTGCAAGCACCGGCGCAGGTAGTCGCGCACGTTCCAGTTGACGACGACGGCCGCGACGCTCATCCCCTCATCCCCCACACCAC
>JAICXR010000038.1 GCA_025980355.1 Chloroflexota bacterium
AGCGTGGCGATGTCGTCGCCCTGCCAGCGGGCCGGTTCGAGGACGTCGAGGTAGTAGCCGGTGTGGCGGCCATCGGCGCTGTAGATCTTCCCCAGGTCGTGACTCGCGCCGTTACCGACGAACCAGACGGCCCAGTCGCCACGGTCGAGCACGACCTCGTCGTCGAAGCGGAGCGGCTCCTTCGGCGCAAGCTCGGTCAGCCCGCATAACGATTGGTGGTCGAGACGAAAAACGCGCATCGGAATGCGGGCGACCCGGCCGGGTGGGCGGTGGTAGACCAGTTCGAACTCCCGAAGCCGATCTCGCTGGGCAAGTTCGAAGACTTGCGTTTCGGCGCTGCCTGGTGTGACGCGGTGTTCCATGCTTCCGCTCCTTGGAGTGCGGCCGGCAACAGACGATTCGTTGACTCACCGGCGAGAACGCGCAGCATATTGACTATACGCGGTCTAACACGCGGTCGGCGCCGGAAATGTTGGGCATTCAGAATGTCGGTCCCTGCCGGTCGAACCGAAAGTCGACGATGTCCGCCCCTAGCTGCTTGAGGGCCTGCTTGATTGCGTCGGGTCCGGCGTCGCCGGCGATGAAGAGCAGGCAACCGCCGCCGCCACCGCCGCAGGCTTTCGCGCCGATCGCTCCGGCCGCCTCGCCGGCCTGGAAAAGGGCGTCCATGCGCGGCGTCACCGCCGCCGGATGCAAACGGCGGACGGTGTCGCGGTTGAACGACATCAGCCGGGCCAGTTCGGGCAGGTCGCCGGCCAGCAAGGCGTCGCGCGCGGGCACGACGCTGTCGCGCAGGTCGCGCAGGGCGGCCGCCACGTCGGGATCGCCCTCGCGGTAGCGCTGCCAGACCAGCGTGTGGACCCGGTCGGCCGCCTCCTCCAGCCCCAGGTAGCACAGGACGCAACGCGCCTCCAGTGCCGCCAGCCTCGCTTCCGGCACGCTGAGGCGCTCCACGATCGCCGGTTCATCCGCCTTACCGAAACGCAGCAGATTCACGCCGCCGAAAGCGGCGGCGTAGCCGTCCTGCTTGCCGCCTTCGATCCCGAGCAGCTTTTCCAGCCGGTAGGCGCCTTCCGCCAGTTCCTCGGCCGATGGTCGCTTGCCGATGATGCCGTAGGTCAGGGCTAACCAGGCGACATCCACGGCCGACGAGGTGCCGAGGTGGGAGCCGGAGGGGAGGTCGAGCGTGTACTCCAGGTGGAAGCGGTTGGCGCTCCACTCGGCGTGACCCTCGACGTAGCGGTCGATCGCCGCGTTCAGGACCAGGCCGCCTTCGCGCTCCGCGAAATACCGGACATCCGTCCAACCGCCGGCGAAATCCACCCGCGCCGGCACGCGTACCGACGCGACCGGTCGATGGTCTGCACTCCCGCTCATGCTCGCCCCCAGAACGAACCGCTACCGTACTCTATCCGCACTTGGCGCGCAACTTGCGCTTTCCGGTTGGTGACGCATAGTGGAGGCCGGGAACGTGTCCACGCCGCTCCTCGTCGTTGACGTGCAGAGGTGCTTCCTCAACGAGTTCACCCGCCACATCCCGGAGCGCATCGCCCGGCTCATTATGGAGGGCGACTACGAACCCGTCCTCTTCACGCGCTTCATCAACGCCCCGGATTCGCCCTATCGGCGCTACCTCGGCTGGCACGACTGCGCCGAGGCGCCGGAAACGGATCTCGCCCCCGACCTCGAACGCTTTGCGGCGAAGAAACGCGTGTTTTCCAAACAGGGCCTGACGGGCCTGTCGGAACCGTTGATCGCCTACCTTCGCCAAGAAAAGATTGCCGAAGTGGTGCTCGTGGGCATCGACACGGACATGTGCGTGCTGAAGGTGGCCATGGACCTGTTCGACATCGGCATTCGGCCGGTGGTGATGGCGGACTGCTGTGCGAGCACCGCCGGGCTGCAAGCGCACCTGGCGGGCCTTGCCGTGTTGGCGCGGAATATCGGCGCCCAGCAACTGCGCGAGGCGGGCCTCAGCGACGGGCAGATCGCCGCGCCGGTTGAGGAGAAATAGGCGGCACGTTGTGCGACGCCCGTGGTCGGCACGCCACCCGTGGCGATCCCGCCTGCTACTCCGGCCCGATCTGGGGTAGTTCGCGGACCTCTTGCTCGTCCCGGTGCGCTGGCGGCTGGATTGCGGGTAACGGCCGCGCTGCCTTGCCGGGAGCAGGCCCGGCGAGAGCTGTCCCCCCGCCGATGTCCGGCAACGGCTGCGGCTCGGAGTCCGGGCGCGGGGACGTCCGATGCGCCGGATCGTAGGCTGGCTGCCGGTCGCGCGGTCCCGCGATCGGAAGGGTCTGGATGTCGGGGAGATCACGGGCGCGTTCGACCCGGGGCGGGGGTGATGGCGGTGGGGCCGGCGCCCGGGGGGGTGCGACAACCGGCGACGGCGCGACCGGGCGCGGCGTGGCGGCGGTCGGGTGCGGAGGAGGACTAGGCGCGGCCGGTGCCGGTCGCAACGGCGGCGCGGCGTGCGCTCCCGGCATGAGACGCGGATGGCGAAGCAACTGGCCGCCGACCAGCGCGGCGTTCAAGACGTCCCACAGCTCGTGGCAGAGCGGCGCCAGGGTGTCGTGGCCCAGGCCGGGCGGGACGTGTTGCGGGTCCGGCAGGAGCATGTTGAGCCGCGTGCGCAGCATCGCCAGGCGGGCGCCGGAGGCGGCAAGGTTCCCTTTCACGTGCTGGATACCGGTCGCCAGCCAGGCCGGGGGCGAGGACGGCTGCAGCAACGTCGTGAGCTCGGACAGGAGTAGCCCGGCGGCGCCGTGCAGGCGTTCGCCGGCCGTGAGGAGCCCGTTGATATAGCCGGGCGGGATCGGCGCCGGCAATGAGAGCGATGCCACCTCCCCGCGCGGACCGACCATCACCACCGCCGTCAGCCAGGGCGGCCGGGTAGTGTCGGCGGCGGAAGCCAGTGCTTCCGCCACTATCGTGTCGATCGGGCGTAACGCCGCCACGGCAAGGTCGTGGCTGGCGGCGCTCAGGGAGTTGGGCCGGTCCGGATGGGCGTCGGCCTCGGCGTCACACAGGCTGCGGGCGAGGGTCACCAGGCTGTCGCCCAGCCAGAGCGGCAACGCCAGCGGCGCAAGGGCGGCCGGGATACGCCACTCGTCGCCGATGTGATCGATCTGCGCCGACAGGCGGCGGTCCGCCAGTTGCTCGCGGAGGAGATCCAGCGATCCGCTGGCCGCGAGCAGGGCGCGGACATCGCCGTCCGCCACATCGCCGTTCCAGCTTGCCCGGAGCCGTTCCGCCCAGGTCATCGAGCAGCCATCCAGGTCGTTCCCCGACGCCGCTCGGCTATTCGAGCATCCGCAGCAGGGCCCGGGCGATCACCTGCGGATCGGTCTCGGAGCCGAAGGGCAGGACACGAACGTGGGCGTTCTGGGCCTCGATCTGCTGGTAGGAGCGCAGCGCCGCGTCGTGCTCTGGTCCATAGCCCAGGATGGCGAGGGCGACGTACACACCGCCGGAGGCCTTCTGGATCGCCTTGCCGAAGGCGTCGCTGTCATCGGCCTCGCCGTCGGTGATCACGAGGGCCATGAGCAGCGGACGCTCCGCCGGCGGCGTCTGGCCGAACTCGTCGGTATAAGTCTCGATGAGCTTATTCCAGCCGGGGATAATGCGGGTGCCACCCGCCCAGCGAATCGTGCCCCACTTCTCTTGCAGGTTGCCGGGATTCAGGTCGCCGATGTCGCTCGCCTGACCGCCGGCAAAGACGACGGTGCGCAGGCCGCCACCTTCCTCCTCGTGCCCGGCCTGGGCGTCCTCCTTGGCCAGGGTGGCGACAATGATGCCGATCGCCTCTTTGATCGTCTCCCGACGTGGGGTGGAGTCCTTCTCGGACGTGCCGTAGTTCATCGACCCGGTGACATCGAGGAGGAGCATGGGCTCTTTTTCGACATCCTGTGGTGCCGCGGGCATGTTCGGTGCTGCCATGGAACCTCTACCTTCCTGCTGATGGGGACGTCATCGGCGTTTTCGCGCCTCTGCATCGCGCCATCCAGTATACGCCGGAGCACCCGCGGCGCAACCGGGAACCGACGTTCCTCTCCCGCGCTCAGCGCGGGAGGTGGTGCTCGACGACCCGCAGCGCGTCGCCGTCCTCACCGGGAGTCGCTCCGAACAGCACGCTCACCATGGAGAGGCGAGGGAAGGCGTGGAGGAGCGCGTGGCGGACCTCTTCGGCCACCAGGGCGCCCTCGCGCACCGACAGGTCGCCGTTCAGGCGGACGGGGACATCGGCGTCCAGGCGGTGCCCGATCCAGCGCACGCGGACGCGTTGCACCTGCTCGACACCCGGCACCGCCGCCGCCACGCGCTCGATGCCAGCCACCAACTCCGGGTCGACGGCATCCATCAGGCGTCGCCAGATCACGACGACCGTATCCTTGACGATGAACAGGATGGCGATGGTGATCAGCAGACCGACGATGGGGTCGGCCAGAGGGAAGCCCGCCAGTACGCCCAGTGCGCCGACCAGCACGGCCAGCGAGGTGAAGCCGTCGACCCGGGCGTGCTGACCGTCGGCGACCAGCGCCGCCGAGCCGATTTCCTTGCCGATGCGGATGCGGAACTGGCCGACCGCTTCATTGCCGATGAAGCCGACGATCGCCGCCGCCATGACCCAGCCAAGGTACTGCAGCGGCTGGGGATGGACGAGCTTCCGGTAACTCTCGTAGGCGGCGACGAGGGCGCTGAAGAAGATCAGCAAGATGATCAGCACGCCGGCAACGTCCTCCGCCCGGCCGTAGCCGTAGGTGTAGCGCCGCGTAGGCGGACGGCGGCCAAGGAGGAACGCCACCGCGAGCGGTACGGCCGTCAGGGCATCGCCGAAATTGTGGATCATGTCGGCCAGCAGGCCCACACTGCCGCTCACCAGGACGACCGCCAACTGCAGCAGCGCCGTCGCGCCCAAGCCGAGGAGGGAGACCTTGAGCGCCCAGATGCCCCGTTCGCTGCCCTCTAAGGCCGCGTCGACCTGCGATTCGCCGTGACTATGGCCATGAAAAAAAGGGATTGCTTCCTTGATATGGCCAAGCCAGCCCTGCTCGTGGTCGTGGTCATGTCCGTGCCCATGGTCGTGGTCCAATCCGTGGGCATGCTCAGCGTGGTCGTCGTGCTGCTGGTCATCGTGCTGGTGTTCGTCGCCGTGGGCATGGGTCGCCGGACGGTGAGCGTTGCGCCCATCAGAAGGATGCCCATGCCGATGGCCCTGCTCGGTTAAATGTTCGCCTCCTGCCATTGCACCGCCCTTCCCGGATCAGTTGGCACGGCTCAACAGCCGCAATGCGCGTGCCAGCCGCAATGCGTGCGCAAGGCTCCCGCCCGCTGGAGTTGGCCCCGTTTATGGTACGCCGTTATGCTGAGCACCGACAGGGTGAAGAGAGGACGGCGATGCGGCCAGGCCGACAGGGCGAACGGCATTCCGGCGACGAGCAGCACCCGCACGGCGGCGACTGGCTGCGGGAGATCGTCTTCGGCCTCAACGACGGGCTCGTCACCACCCTGGTCTTCATCATGACCGTCAGCGCCGTGGCCGGCGCCGGCTCCCTGGTGCTGATCGCCCTCAGCGAGATTGTCGCCGGTGGCGTGTCGATGGCGCTCGGCGGCTACCTTTCCGCCAGGACGGAGCACGACATCCTCCAACAGCGCATCGCCACCGAGCGCACGGAGATCGCCGACGAACCGGCGGAGGAACGTGCCGAACTGCGCCGCATCTATTATGACAAGGGGCTGCGCGGGCAGTTGCTGGAGCGGGTGGTGGCCCAACTGACCGCCAACGATGATCGCTGGCTCAACGCCCTCTTGCGCGACGAACACGGCGTGGTCGAGGACGACGGCGCCGCGCCGTGGCAGCGGGGACTGCAGATTGGCATCGCCTTCGTCGTCGGCGGCATCATCCCCGCGTTGCCCTTCCTGGCCGGGCTGCCCCATCCGCGTCCCATCGCCTATGCGCTCACCGCGCTCACCGCCCTGGCGCTGGGGGCGCTCAAGGCGCGCTACACCCTCAAAGGGCCGATTCGCGCCGCCCTGGAATTCCTGGCCATCGTCACCGGCGGCGCCGTCGCCGGCGTCGCCATCGGGACGCTCCTGCACGCGGTGTAGGGGGTGGCCCAAGAGATGCAACGCATAAATGGCAGTGCTGGCGAGGCATCCGGGAGCCAGAGAGTGGAAGCGGTGGACACGCCATGGTGAAGACAGAGAGCCCAGCCGAACAGCGGATGATTCTCCATCACGTGAGTTGGGAGACCTACCAGCGGTTGCTCTGCGATTATGAGGACAGTAGTGCGCTACGCTTCACCTATGACCAAGGAACGCTGGAAATCATGACCCCGCAAATAGAACACGAGGGATTCAACCGCTTCATTCAGCTTTTACTAATAGCAGTTGAAGAAGTGACGGGTACGGAGTTGTATAATTACGGCTCAACGACGCTCAGCCGCGAAGACCTCCAGAAGGGGTTGAGGCGGATACCTGCTTCTACATCAAGAACATCGATCCGGTCCGGGGCAAGACGCGGCTGGATCTGCACGTCGACCCGCCGCCCGATCTGGTGGTGGAGATCGACATCACCCATGCGTCCTTGAACAAGCTGCCGATCTATGCGCAGATCGGTGTCCCCGAAGTCTGGCGGTACACCGGCGGGGCCATGGTGATTCTCCTCTTGAGCGCTGACCGGTACGTCCCGGCCCAAAGCAGCCGGGCCGTACCGGTCGTCACGGCCGACGCCCTGACCAGACTGGTCAAGGCGAGCGCAGGATTGAGTCAGGCGGGATGGCTGCGCCTCGCCCGCGAGTGGGTGAGCAGCAGCGCCCAGTCCAGTCGTTAGGGAGCGGGATCGCGAGCTACGGCGCTCCGCCCGTGCCGCTGGAGCGATCGAGGTCGAGCTGGGGTCCGTCGGGGGTGGGCATTTCTTGATAGCGGGCGATGCGGCCGAAGCGGTGGAGAAGGTCACCGATCCGCGCCACCTGCTCTTGCAGCAATTGGAGGTCCTGGCGCATGTCCGGCGGTGTGCGATCGTCGGCCGCCAGCAACTCCGCAATGCCAAGGACGGCGCCGAGCGGGCTGGCCAGTTCGTGAACAACACTACGCCCGGTGCGCACCGCCCCTTCGGCGCGCGACCGGGCAGCGAGGGCGGCATCGCGTTCTGCCCGCATGCGCCGGATCGCGCTGTCATCGGTCACGGCCCCGGCGCCGCCGACCACCTGGTCGCCTCGGATATGCGGCCCAACGGTGATGAGCAAGGGGACAGCGTGGCCCAGGCGATGGAGGAAGAGCAGTTCTCGCTGCAGCACCACTCGGTCACCCTGCGCTCGGCTAGCCAGGCGCCGCCAGAGGCGGGGATGTTCGGAAGGATGGAGGAAGTCGCTGAATGCTCGCCCAACCATCTCGTCGTTGTTCCAGCCGAGTAGCACCTGGCTCGCCCCCAGCACCCACGTCAGCCGGCCGGTCAGGTCGTAGGTCACCACGATCGTGGAGGAGGCGTGCAACGCCTGCAACACGGCGTCCGGTGCGCTCGCCGCGATTGCGCTGGTAGGGGCCACGACCGGCAGCTCGTTCGCGCATTCCATCACCGTAAGCATGCCATGCGTCGGGGACGGGGGCGAGGAGAGGGGGGAACGGCGGCACGGCGGTTGCAACGGCGGCGTATTGGTCGACGATGTGCCGGACGCGTGCGTGAGCGACGCGGGGGCGGCAGCGGGCGAGGGGGACGATGTGGCGGACTTGCCTTCCTATCGGTACGGCGTGAGTGAGTTCACGACCTGGCCCTGGCGCTTCGAGCAGGATGTGGAGCGCTACGCGGCGCTTGGCGTGGACGCGATCGAGGTCTGCGAGTTCAAGCTGGACGACCGGCGTGCCGCCGAACAGATGGCGCTCATCGCTCCGCGCGGCCTGACGATCAGCTCGGTCCAGCCGACGGTGCGGACATTGTTTCCCGGCCGCATGCAGCCGGAGCCGGCGGAGCCCGAGGAGCGGATGGCGCGGTTCCGGCGCTCCATCGAACGCCTTGCCTCGTTCGGCGACAACGTGCCCTTCGTCACCAACACCGGCAATCCGCCGAATGGCAATATCCGCGAAGTGCTGACGCGGGCGCAACAGGAGTACCGGGCGCTCGCCGATTTTGCCCAGGACCACGGCGCACGGGTGGCCCTGGAGCCACTCAACGCCTCGACCATGAACGAGGAGTCGGCGATCTGGACGCTGCAACAGGCCATGCGGATCGTGGCGGCCGTCGACCGGCCGAACTTCGGCGTCTGCGTCGACGTCTGGAATCTCTGGCAGAACGCCGAGATCCTCGACGCGATCCGGTCCTGCGGCGACCGCAACTTCGTCGTGCAGGTGAGCGACTGGCAGACGCCGCGCTCCTTTGCCGACCGCTATGTGGTGGGCCAGGGCATCATCCCGCTGCCGCCGTTGCTGCGCGCCATCCACGACAGCGGCTATCGCGGCCCCTATGTCGTGGAGATCTTCTCCCAGGACGTGCCGGACTCGCTCTACGACGGCGACTTGCACCAACTGATCCGCGACAACCGGGCGGGGTTGGACGCGGCCTGGCGGGAAGCGTTCGGCGGGGAAGGTGACGCCGAACCGTGAACGGCCCGGCCGACACCGATTGCGGGGCGAGATGGTGCGCCGATACCGGCTACGTCGCCTCACCGCTGTCGCGCTTGTACTCTGTCTCGTCGGCCTGGCGGCGGTGGCGGCGCTCGACTTGCGGATCGGCTTCGGCCGTTTGCTGTTGCCGGCGGCGCCCAGTGCCGCCATCTACCAGGGGCCCGAATGTCGGAGCGACCCCCATGCCAATGTGTATGTCGGCTTGCGGCTGGTCCTCATCCGGCCGTGCGTCAAGGTTGAGGGGGTCGTCTACACGGCGGAACGCGCACCGGATGGCGACTTGCACATCGGGCTCTACCTGCCGCCCGCCGAGGTGACGCTCATCGACGAGGGCAACGTCCGCCAGCGGGGCGGGCGCCTCGTCGTCGAGGTAGTACCGGCGGATCAGGTCGGCTGTACTCCCGGCCGGCCACCGGCCGCTTCCGACCAGCCCGCCGAGAACCTGGGGATATGCACCGGGGCGAACATCGCCGCGCCCGCTGCCAATGACCTGATCGCGGTCATCGGTGCCTACGTCATCGATGCGCAGTACGGCTGGACCGAAGTCCACCCCGTCTGGTCACTCACGGTCCTGGCCCACCAGCAGCCGTTGCCGAGTGCGCCGACGACGGCGCAAGCATTGCCGCGCTGGTTCGACTGGGTGCTCCACAAAGCTCAAGCGGCCGAGGCCCGCTACCACGGGTCGTCTTCCCGGTTGGTGCGGTTGCTGCATCGCCTGCTGCGCTAAACGGCGACCGGGTGCCTGTTGCCATGTTCGCGTTCGGCATGGCGTTGACACTTTGCCTGCCGCTTGTTAGGATGCGGTGACATTCTGAGCAATCGTGAGAAAGGAGGTAACAGCCGGGTCCGTCTGTCATCGCGACGATCCTTGACGCGCTGTCGGCGCATTGTTCCATGGGTGCCTTTACGCATTGCAATGGGAGGGGGAAATCGCATGTCCTGGCAGGCCATCGTCGTACGAGTTGGCGCAGCCGTCGCCTTTACCACAACCGGCGCGGCGCCGGCGTTGGCGCAGCAAACGAGTCCGCCTCAAACCCTGGTGGTCGGCGTAGACTACGCCGACCAGGCGAACCAGCAACCGGACCAGCAGCGGGTGTTCGAGTACACCGATTTCTTCACGCGCGCCGTGACCGTGCACACCGGCGACACGGTGAATTTCCGCGCGGCGCCGGGCTCGTTCCACATCGTCGCCCTGGCGCCGACTGAAGCGGCGGGCCGTGCCGCCTATCCGGTCGGCTTCCCAGATCCGCTGGACAAGAGCCCGGCCACCGGCACCGGCGGGCCGAAGATCGACCTCGGGCCATCCAACTTCTCCATCACCGGCGGCAGTACGCACGGCGGCGGCACCGTCGCCCAGAATCCCAATGGACCGCCGGTCTGTGGCACCGCGGCGCCGGGTCAGCAGCCCTGTGTCTTTAAGGGCGGCGACGACATCGAAGTCGCCGGCCCCAACCCGGGCCTCGATGCCGCCGGCAACCCGGCGCCGTCCGACTGGAAGATCGTGATCAACGCCCCGGCGGGCACCTATAGCTATTTTTGCTACATCCACCCGGGGATGAACGGCACGCTCACCGTCGTCGCGCCGAGCCAGACGGCGACGACGCAGGCCCAGATCGACGCCGCCACCCCGGCCCAGTTCGCGGCGGACCGAGATGCGGCCCTGGCGGCGGAAAAGGCCGCCAATGTGCCGACCTTTACCGGCGGCGCCCCGGGCACGCGGACCTACAAGGTCAATGTCGGCATCGGGACGGACAAGGTCGCCATCGACGAGATGCTGCCCCGTCAGGTACCGACCCTCTCGCCGGGCGACAAGGTACAGTATCTGTGGAGCGATCCTCACAACGTCCACACGGTGAGTTTCCCGACCGACAGCCAGCAATTGCCGGCCCCCTTCGGCTTCAACTGCGGTACCAGCTTCCAGAGCCCGCCCGAAGGGAACGCGCCCCCCTCCGCTCCGCCTTGCATGCTGCCGGGCGCCACCCGGCCGGACTTCATTGGCGACCCAGGGAACACACCGTCCGGCACGGCGCTCGCAAACCCGACGGCGATCGTGGACTCGGGCGTGATCTTCGGTACGGGCTATAACGTTCCCGGCCCGCAACAGTGGTCGGTTGTGGTGAACGCCTCGACCAAGGCGGGCGCCTATAACTACCAATGCCTCGTGCACGACTGGATGCAGGGCAGCCTCACGGTCGTGGCAGGCGCCAGCGTGACGGCTCCCCCGGCACAGGTCCCGGCCCAGATCCCGGCGCAGATGCCGAACACCGGCGGCGGCGGCAACACCGCCCTCTTCGGCGGCCTCGCCCTGCTCGGCCTGTTGACGATCGGCGTGGGCGGCCTCAGGCTCGCCACCCAACGGCGGTAACGGAGCGGGGCCGCGACTGCGGCCCCGCTCCCGAGCGCGGCTAGCGGTAATACGGATCGTTGCCGAAGCGCAGGTCTACTAACTGGAAGGGCACGCCGCGCGCCAGCAGGGCGCTGAGGATGCGCGTCTGCTGGGCGACGTTGCCGGTGATGTCGAAGATCGCTTGCCAACCGGCCGTGGAGCGGACGCTCAGCGAATGGGCATCGAGGAAGGTGTAGTCGCCGCCGCTGATCTGCTGGCCGGCGAGCAGGTCGCGCAGGGTGAAGGCGGCGCGCACGCTCGCCGGGGCGATATGATCGCCGTGCGCATAGGTATGGCCGGAATTATCGGTGACGTGCAGCAGCTTGGCGTCGTCGCCGGGTTTGACGACCGTGCCGTCCTCCGTCACGAGATAGCTCTTGCCGGCGCTGACCCAGACCGCCACCGGCTGATAGGCCAGGACGTTGATCGTCATGGCGTCGGGCAGGTTGAGCGAGACCCGGGCGTTCTGCAGGTCGGGGATGGTCAGGATGCGCGCCGCCAACTGTTGGGGGTTCAGGGCGAACAGGCTCTGATTGTTGATGCCGGCGGCGCGCACCACGGCGGTGGTCAGCGCCGCCGGCGCCCCCTGCACCCTGACCGTGTGGACCACGAAGAGCGGCGAACGCAGCAGGAAGGCGAAGGCGCCGGTGACGAGCGCTAGGACGGCGCAAGGGATCAGGCGGTCGCGCAGCCAGAGGGCATCGGCCCGGCGCAGACCGAGGATGGCGCGCCAGTTGCGGGAAGGGCGGCGACGCTGCATCGGGCGCGCTGGCGAGCGTCGCGAGACCGTGGCCGCGCGGGGCGGCGTTCGCCGTCGCGCGCTCCGCTCATCGATCCTCGGCATCGTCCCATGCCCCGATGAGCTCCACCTCGCGCTCCAGGCGGATTCCGGTCCGCTGCTCAACGGCCTGCCGGACCTCTCGCGCCAGCAGGTAGAGGTCCGTCGCGCTGGCGTGCCCCTGGTTAATGAAGAAGTTGGCGTGCTTGGTGGACACCTGCGCCTCGCCGTGGGTCAGCCCTTTCAGCCCGGCTGTCTCAATCAAGCGGCCGGCGAAGTCGCCATCCGGATTCTTAAAGAAGGAGCCGGCACTCGGGTGGTCGAGCGGCTGGGTCGCGGCGCGCTGCTCCAGCCAGCGTGCCACCTGCGCCAGTAAGGTCTGGGCGTCGCCCGGTTGCAGCGTGAAGGTGGCCGCCAGGATCGCCGCCTTGATCGCCGGCTCCTCCCCCGCCTTCCCTTTGAAGGGGCTGCCGCGGTAGCGAAACCGCAGCGCGTCCGCCGTCCATTCCCGCACCTCCCCGGCGGCGTTGACGGTGCGCACGCTGAGCAGGTGGTCGCTCACGGCGGCGCCGTAACAGCCGGCGTTATTGGCCACCGCGCCGCCGACGGTGCCGGGGACGCCGCAGCCCCAGGTGAGACCCGCCAGCCCGGCCCGCGCCGTGCGCCGGGCCAGCACCGGCAGGACCATGCCCGACTCCACCGTGACTCGATTGCCGTCGGCCTCCAGCAGGAAGCGGCGGCTGACGTTGCGGATCACCAGGCCGCGCACGCCGGCATCGGCCGGCAGGATATTGGCGCCGCTGCCCAGCACGCGGACCGGGATGCCGGCCGCCCCGGCCAGGCAGACCGCGGTTTCCAGTTCCGCCGCGGTGTGGGTGGTCAGGAACAGGTCGGCGGGGCCGCCGACGTGGAACGTCGAGTGGCGGCTGAGGGGCTCCTGGTGGCGGAGGCGGTGGGCGAAGGCCGCCGTCAGCGCCGCGTCGTCCCACCGGCTCACGCCGATGGCCCGAGTTGCCGCAGCAGCGGCTCCGCGGCGAGGTAGATGTCTCCGGCACCGATCAGCAGGGCGACATCGCCGGACCGCAGTTCCGGGACGAGGGCCGGCAGCAGGTCCTGCCGGTTGGCGAGGTAGGGGACGCCCACTTTGGCCGCCAGCTCCCGCGTCTCGCTATCGGTATGAACGCTCTCCCGGCCCGACGGGACGTAGGCGCCAACGATCAGGGCGCGGTCGGCCTCCCGGCAGGCGGCGGCGAATTCGTCCATCCAGAGGCGGGTGCGCGCATACGTGTGCGGTTGGAAGATCGCCCAGATGCGGCGACCTGGGTACCGCTGACGGGCGGCGGCGATGGTGACGCGGACCTCCGCCGGCAGGTGCCCGTAGTCGTGGAGCACCGCGACCCCCCCGGCTTCGCCGGCCAGCTCGAAGCGCCGCCCAGCCCCCACAAACACAGCAAGGGCGTTTGCCGCAACGTCGGGTGCGTTCCCGGCGGCGGCGGAGGCGGCAAAGCAGGCCAGCGCGTTGCGCGCGTTAGGCAGCCCGGGCACGCCCCGGGCGGACGCCGCGACCTGCTGCCCATCCTTGACGACACGGAAGCGTGTCGCTTCCGGCGCCTGCTCGATATCCACCGCCTGCCAGGTCGCCGGGCCGGTGCCGTAGGTCTCCACCGGCGTCGTGGCGGCGCTCGCCAGGGTCATCGCCCCGGCGTCATCGGCGCAGAGGATCACGCGGCCGCCGGCCGGCGTACGTGCCACGAATTGCTGGAACGCTCCGATGAGTTGTTCGATGCTGCCATAGTAGTCGAGGTGGTCGGCTTCCATGCTGGTGACGATGGCGCACCAGGGGTCGAGGCTCAGGAAGCGCCGGTCGTACTCGTCGGATTCCACCACGAACCAGGGGCCGGCGCCGGCGTGGCCGCCGACGCCCAAGTTGCGCACCTCGCCGCCGACGATGAAGGTGGGTTCGACGCCGGCCTGGGTGAAGATCCAGGCCAGCATGCTGGTGGTCGTCGTCTTGCCGTGGGTGCCGGCCACGGCGATCGTGCGCCGACCCAGGCC
>JAICXR010000508.1 GCA_025980355.1 Chloroflexota bacterium
CCGGGCCACACCACCAAGGCACCCGGCGCCCGGCGCCCGGCGGCTACGGCGAGCGGCGCCCGCCGGTGTACTGGAACAGCGCGGCCACGGGCATGGATACCGTTGGGAAGAGGGCGCAGGTCAGCACGTCCTTTTCGCCCAAGAGCACCGGATCGCCGTAGCGACCGCTCCTGTAGGGCTCGCCGACGAGCGTATTCTGCTCAACGGTGTGATGCTCCAGGTTGACGAGCCAGTAGTGCGGCACGCCGAAGCGCTCGTAGGCGCCGCGGATCGAGCCGCCGGCGGTGTGCTCGTCGCGCGTGCTCGGGGACAGTACCTCCACCACCAGATCGGGCACCCCTTCCACGGCGCGCTGACCGAGGATGCTCTCCCGACCACGGCGCACAAA
Source organism: Chloroflexota bacterium (assembly GCA_025980355.1). Taxonomy (GTDB): domain Bacteria; phylum Chloroflexota; class UBA4733; order UBA4733; family UBA4733; genus UBA4733. The sequence goes on from JAICXR010000508.1 coordinate 389, forward strand.
GGAGTGATCGGGATGGGTCACGTACTCCGCCGCCCAGCCTTTCGCCGGGAAGTCGAGCGCGACGGCGTGAAGGTTGGTGAGGGCGATGCCGTACCCGGCGCGGTCAGCATCCATGAGCAGCCCGGAGAGGGCGCTGGCCGCCAGGCCGTGCGCGAGATCGGGCACGTTATACACGATGAGTTTCCCCCCCACGATGTCGCACAACGTATCGTCGTCATCGGGGAACTCCAGCAGGTCGGCCATGACGTAGCGGCGCTCGGTCGTGACCATCCGTTTTCTCCCTCCGCCGTCTCCAGGGCCGTTATCCTCAGTATCGTATCCGAACGGTGTGGGCACGACTCACTCCCATTCGATCGTCGCCGGGGGCTTGGAGGTGATGTCGTAGACGACCCGGTTGATGCCGGGCACTTCGTTGACGAGGCGCGTCGCCAGGCGGACCTGGGTGTTGGCCGGGAGCGCCAGCGCCTGGGCCGTCATGAAGTCGTCGGTACTGACGGCGCGGACCGCCAGCAGGTTGCCATAGGTACGGCCGTCACCCATCACGCCGACGCTGTTGACCGGCGTCAGCACGGCAAAATATTGCCCCAGGCGGCGGGCGAGCGGGCTACGTTCCAGTTCCTCGCGCACGATGGCGTCGGCGGCGCGCAGCGTCGTCAGGCGCGCTGGCGTCACCTCCCCGATCACGCGCACCGCCAGACCCGGACCGGGGAAGGGCTGGCGGCGCAGGATCGCCTCCGGCACGCCGAGCCGCCGACCCAGCTTGCGCACTTCGTCCTTGAAGAGGTAGCGCAGCGGTTCCAGCAACCTGAACGTTATGTCTTGCGGAATGCCGCCGACGTTGTGGTGGGTCTTGATCTTGCCGGCGGTCTGGTGCCCGGTCGCGCTCTCGATCACGTCGGGATAGAGAGTGCCCTGCACCAGCCAGCCGGGCGAGCCGAGGTCGCGCGCCGCCGCCTCGAAGGTGCGGATGAACACCTCGCCGATGCGCCGCCGTTTCTCCTCCGGGTCCGTCACGCCCGCTAGGCGATCCAGGAAGCGGGTAGAGGCGTCGATCACCACGAGGCTGCCCCCCAGGCAGTCGCGGAGGGCGGTCTCCACCGCCGCCGCCTCGTCCTGGCGGAGTAGCCCGTTCTCGATGAAGACGCAGGTCAGACGGTCGCCGAGCGCTTTATGGACCAGGGCGGCCGCCACCGTCGAGTCGACGCCGCCGGAGACGGCGCAGATCGCCCGCCCCGGGCCGACGCTCGCCCGGATGTCGGCCACCGCGCTGGTGATGAAGGAGCCGAGCCGCCAGTTCGGCCGGCAGCCGCAGATGTCGAAGACGAAGCTGCGCAGCAGGTCCAAGCCGCGTGGCGTGTGCGTCACCTCCGGGTGGAACTGCACGCCGTAGAGATGCCGCGCCGGGTCGCCCATCCCCGCCAGGGCGGTGTTGTCCGTGCGAGCCAGCGCCAGGAAGCCGGGCGGCAGCGCGGACACGGAATCGCCGTGGCTCATCCAGGCGTCGAAGCGGCCCGGCAACTTCTGGAACAGCGGGTCCGCGCCGAGCTGTTCCACCACCGCCGGCCCGTACTCGCGGCGGGTTCCCGGCACCACGGCGCCGCCCAGTTGTTGCGCCATCAGGTGCATGCCGTAGCAGATGCCCAGCACGGGCAGGCCGGTCGCCAGGAGGGCCGGCGGCGTGACGGGCACCCCGGCGTCGTAGACGCTGGCCGGGCCGCCGGAGAGGATGATGCCCCGCGCGCCGCGCGCCGCGTATTCCTCCGGCGGCAGGGTGTGCGGCACGATCTCGCTGTAGACGCGCAGCTCGCGGATGCGGCGACCGATCAGGTGGGTGTACTGGGAGCCGAAGTCGACGATCAGGATGGCGTCGGTATCCAAGGGGCGCGCCCGCGCCGCCCGTGCACCGGTCCTGGTCTCCCGTTCCGCCGTCGCCACACTCATGCGCCCGCCTCCCGCCCGATATCGGTCCGATACTGGGCACCGTCCCAGTGAATCTTGCGCACCGCGGCGTAGGCCCGGCGATCCGCTTCGGCGCGCGTATCGCCGATCCCGGCCACGCAGAGCACCCGCCCCCCATTCGTCAGCACCGTGCGAGTGCGCTTCCTGGTGCCGGCGTGGAAGACGTACG
>JAICXR010000457.1 GCA_025980355.1 Chloroflexota bacterium
ACTGGTACCCGGCGTAGGAGTGCTCAGTGGTCCCCCAGCGCACGCGCTCGTTGCCCTGGGTATCCAGGTACCCCTTGCGCTCGCCCTGGCCCAGGCAGTCGACGGCCAGCACCACCAGCCCGTTCGTCGCCAGCCGTTGACAGACCGCCTGGTAGATCGGCGTGGCCTTCGCCGCTTCGCCGTGGCCGCAGAGGAAGAGCACCGACCCGGTGGGGCCGTCCAGCCCTTTCGGTACGTAGAGATTGGTCGTGACATGCACGCCGGGGAGGCTCTGGAAGATGACCTTCTCGATGCTGTAGCGGCCCCGGTCCAGGCGCCCGACGGTCTCCGCCGCCAACGGCGCGTCGGACTCCGGCAGCCCGCCCAGCGCCCGCATCGCCTCCTGGCGCACCCGGCGTTGCCAGGCCGTTACCTCGGCGGCGGTGGTGAAGGCGTCCTTATACTGCTCCCATTTCGCAAACTGCTCCTCGGCCCGCCGGTAAATGTGGTACTGCAGTTGCGGCGCCACGTCGTAGAAGCCGTCGAGGCCGGGTCGGAAGCCGAGCGGCCGGGCCTCCGTCGTGCTGGTCGTCGGCATCGGTGCCGTGATCGTACTCATCGGATTGTCAATTCTCCTCCATGGCCAGCGAGATTGGCTCGCCGACCGCGACTCTACGCTATCGTAGCAAAAAGAAGCGTGGTAGCCGACAAAGACCGCCCGCCCATGGCGACGCCCCGGCCGTGTTCACCCATTCGTCGATGAGCGTCGCAACTCTTCGTCGGCGACGGCCTTAAGTGCCGGCAGGTGTTGCTCAATGATTTCCCAGACCTCATCGAGGCGTAGATCGAGATAACCGTGGGCGGCGATGTTCCGAAAGCCGTAGATGGCCCGCCAACGGAGCGTCGGATGCCGGGCCTTCAGCGCCGACGACAGCTTACCAGTCGCTTCAGCAAGGGTCTCGAGGCGCCAGAGGACTCCGTCCTGGACGTCGATGGCGTCCAGAAAAGCGTCACGTCCGATAAGGGTACGGGCCTCGATGAGCGCGATTGCCTCGCGGATATAGGCAAGGTAACGACGATCCCGAGGATCAATCACAGTGGAATAGCCTCACGCCTAATCCGCTCAGCAATCGGCGAGGAACGCCGGATCGTGACGACGTCCACAGCTCGGCCAATCGCCGCTTCGAAGTCGAGGATGAGCTCGCTCAGGTCAAGTACGGTTCGACCGGGCTCTAACTCGACCAGGAAATCGACATCGCTGTCGGCGCGTGCCTCGCCACGGGCGACCGAGCCGAAAACGCGGACGCTCTGCGCGCCGCGAGCCGCAGCGATCTGGAGAAGCTCCGCGCGCCGTGCCCGCAGGTCTGCCAGCGTCGGCTCTCCCATCGCGCGGTCTCCCACGCTCGCGCTCCCTTCATGGTTTCGCTCGGCATCCGAAAGTATAGCGACGATTACACGGTGATGATGTGCTACACTCACGCCGTCCTCCTCCTCCCCCGGATGCATCGGTACGATAGCGATGGAAGGAACCTCGTCATGATTCGTGATGCAGCATCTGGTCGGTCAATGTCCGTGTCGCGCCGCGCATTGCTCCGCTACGCCGGGGTGGCCGCCCTGGCGGTATCCGGCGCGTCCTTGCTCGCCGCCTGCGGCGCGAGCGCCGCGAGCACGATGGCGGCGACATCGACCGCCGCGACAACGGCAGCCGCGAGTAGCATGGCAACGGGTAGTGCCGCGGCGACGACCGCCAGCGCCGCGACCGCCACGTCGGCCAGCTCCGCCGCCAAGGCGGCCGCCGGGGGGAAGGCGACGGTGCAGTACTGGCACATGTGGAATACACCCTGGAAGGAAGTGATCGAGGGGCAGGTCGTGCCCATGTTCAACCAGAGTTCCAGCTCGGTCGTGGTCCAGCCGACCCTGATCGTGAAAGACAACAATGGAAGCCCGGAAGAGAAGGTCATCACCAGCATCGCCGGGGGGACGCCGCCGGACATCATGACGGAGTGGAACAAGGTGCTGCCGACGTGGGCCGACAAGGGCGTGATCACCGCCCTGGAGCCGTTGCTGGTCCCATCCGAGCAGGCGCCATTCAAGGCCTGGTTCTGGCCGATCGCCTACCAGATCGGGCAGTACCAGGGCCACCAATATGGCGCGCCGAGCACGATGAATAGCTGGGCGCTGGTCTGGAACAAGCAGTTGTTCCAGCAGGCGGGCCTCGATCCCGAACAGGGACCCAAAGATATCCAGACGTTGGACAGTTACGCGGAGAAGCTCTTCAAGCAAGGGTCAAACAACGAGTACACGCAGATCGGCTTTATGCCCGGCGATCTATGGCAGTTCAGCGACGTGTTCGGCGGCGATTTCTACGACGACGCCACGCAGAAGATCACGATCGACGCCGACAAGAATCTCGCGGCGCTCAACTGGATCGTCGGCTACGACAAGCGCTACCCGGCGGCGCAGCAGGCCAACCTGAACAAGATCAATGGGGCGTCCGACGCCGGCAAGATCTGGTCCCAACTGACCAACACGATCGGGATGAGCGTGGACGGGCAGTGGCGGGTCATCGACGCGGCGCGCGACGTCGCCAAAGGTTTCACCTACGGCGTCGTGCCGCTGCCCTATCCGCCGGGCGGCCGCCCCTCAGCCTCCTGGATCAACGGCAATTACCAGGTCATCTTCAAGGAAGCGAAGCAGCAACGGCCGGCGATGGACTTCCTGAAGTTCTGGAGCGGCTTCGGCAGCCCCGACCAGATGGGCACGATCTGCACCTTCGGCGGTTGGATCCCCTGCTCCCCCCAGGTCGTGCCGACGCAGCCGTTCCAGGATTACCTGAAGAAGTTTCCGGCCTTCAAGGTCTGGACGGACATCTACCAGAGCCCGAACACCCGGATCACGCCGGTCATCGGCATCCAGCAGGACTTTTCCAACTACGTGGATACCGCCCAAAATTCGGCAAAGGCACTGAAGGCCGAGCCGCAAGCGGCGCTGACCAACGCCCAACAGCAGGCAG
>JAICXR010000489.1 GCA_025980355.1 Chloroflexota bacterium
ACCGACAACATCACCGACGAGGCGTTGCTCTTCCTTGATCGCTACGCCGCGGCCGGCAGTCCCTTCTGCCTGCACGTCCACTACACCGCGCCCCACTCCCCCTGGACCGGCCATCCCCAAGCCATCGTGGATTCCTACGCCGACTGCCCGTTCGCCTCCTGTCCGCAAGAACCGCGTCATCCCTGGGCCGGAGGGCTGACCGACCAGTGCCTCGGGCGGCGGGACATGCTGCAGGGCTACTTCGCCGCCGTCACGGCGATGGATGCCAACGTCGGGCGCATCCTGGACAAGCTGGAGGAACGCGGCCTGCGCGAACGCACGCTCGTCGTGTTCGTCAGCGACAACGGCTTCTCCTGCGGCCAGCACGGCTTCTGGGGCAAGGGCAACGGCACCACGCCGCGCAATATGTACGAGAACTCGATCAAGGTGCCGGCCATCTTCAGCCAGCCTGGCACGATCCCGGCCGGGCGGACGGAGGCGGCGCTCGTCTCCGCCTACGACATGTTCCCCACCCTCCTGACCGCTCTCAACGTGCCGGTACCGGAAGGTCGCAATCTGCCGGGGCGGTCATTCCTGCCGCTCTTGCGTGGGGAATCGATGCCCGAACGCGAGCACGTCGTCATCTTCGACGAGTACGGCCCCGTGCGCATGGTCCGCACCCACGACTGGAAGTACGTCTACCGCCATGCCTACGGACCGCACGAGCTCTTCGACCTGCGCAACGACGCGGACGAGCGGCAGAACCTGGCGGATGATCCCGGCCAGGCGGCGCGCATCCGCGAGCTGAAGGGCCTCCTCGACGAATGGTTCGCCCGCTATGTCGATCCGCGCCGCGACGGCCTGACCCAGGACGGCACGGCACAAGGGCAGGCCGATCGCGTGGGGTGAACCTGCTGGTCCTCATGGAGGGCCAGCATCGCTACGATGCATTGGGCTGTGTCGCTGCGGCGTTCCCGCCAGTGCCCGTACGCGGCTGAGGGGCGCCGCCACGCGTCTTGGCAGCATTTCGCATCGCGGCTATTCCATTGTGCTACACTGTGCGTCATGGACGGCGACAAGCATCCGGTGGGCGTCCGGGAACTGCGCCAGAACCTGAGTGTCTATCTCCGGCGGGTGGCGGCCGGGCACACGTTCGAGGTGCGGGCGCGCGGCCGGGCGGTGGCGGTGTTGGCGCCCCTGCCGAATGCGGGGACGGCGCTCGATCGCCTCATCGCCGCTGGGCGCGTGACGCGGCCGGTCGGTGACTTGCTGGACCTGGGGCCGCCGCCGGGCGAGCCGGCTACTCATCGATTGACCGATGCGTTGCAGGAGGAGCGCGCCGAACGGCTGTGAGCGAGCAGGTCCTGTACATGGACTCGTCGGCGATCGCGAAGATCGTGCTCCCGGAGCCCGAATCGGAAGCGCTTGCGCGGTTTCTTCCCGCCTGGCCGCTTCGGGTGTCCAGCGCGCTCGCCCAGGTCGAAGTCATGCGCGCCGTTCGCCGCTTGATGCCGGAACCGCCTCTGATTCAACGAGCGGAGGCGGTGCTCCAGCGCCTCGCGCTTCTCCACATCGATTCGGCGATTCTCACGGTTGCCGCGCAACTTGGCCCGCCGCTGTTACGGACGCTTGATGCGATTCATCTGGCCTCAGCGGCCTCGTTGGGCAAGGATCTCGGTGGTTTTGTTGCCTATGACGCTCGGTTGGCGCAAGCCGCTCGGATTTTGGGCATCACCGTATTCACCCCCGGCGTGGCCGATACCGAACGGTAGGTGCCCGCCTCGGCGCTCGTCAGGCGAACCCGCGCTCCAGCTCGTCCACCAACCCGCCGAAGTTGGCCACCGCGCGGCGGATCGGATCGGGACTCGTCATATCCACGCCTGCCAGGCGCATCAACTCCAGCGGCGGCAGCGTACCGCCCGCCTTGAGGGTGCGCAGCCAGCGTTCGGCCGCCGGGCGGCCTTCCTGGTGGATCGCTTCGGCGACGCTGGTGGAGCAGGAGAGTCCGGCGGCGTAGGTGTACGGATAGAGGCCGGTGTAGAAGTGGGGCTGCTGGGCCCAGTAGAGCCGGGCGGCGTCGTCCACCACCACCGCCCCGCCGTAGAAGCGTTCGAAGACGTCGCCCTGCACCTGCATGATCGTGGCCAGGGTGAGCGGTTTGCCGGCTTCGGCCAGGTCGTACAGGCGTTGCTCGAAGTGGGCCTCCAGCAGGTGGGTCACCATGTTGTGCGTGAACGTCCCGAGCAGCTGCAGGACGAGCCAGCGGCGCAAGCGCGCATCCTGCGTCGTCGCCAGCAGGTGGCGGCCGAGGATCATCTCGTTGGCGGTGGACGGCGCCTCCACGAAGAAGAGGGTCGTCCGGGTGTTGCTGATCACCTGATGGCGGCCGGCGAGGGTGCCGTGACCGGCGTGCCCCAGCTCGTGGGCCAGGATGAAGGCGCTGCGCAGGTTGTCGCGCCAGGTCGTGAACACGTAGGGGTGGACGCCATACACCGTCGCGCAGAACGCGCCGGAACGCTTGCCGGCGTTCTCCGCGCGGTCCACCCAACGGTCGCGGAACGCCGCCGCCAGGATCGCGTCGTACTCCTCGCCGAGGACGGCCAGCCCCTCCCGGATCGTGCGCTCGCTCTCGGCGAAGGTCGTGACGGGCTCGTAGCCGGGGTCGAGCGGCGCGTCGACGTCGTAGCGGTGGACCGTGTCC
>JAICXR010000168.1 GCA_025980355.1 Chloroflexota bacterium
GCCGCCGTGCGCGCGGCCGGGCCCGACCCCCGCCGGTGGCGCTGGGCGGACTGGCATCACACCGCCGCCCAGCACACCCTGGCCGGGGCGTTGCCCGAACATGCGGCCGCGCTCAACCCGCCCCAGGTGGCCGTCGGCGGCGACGGCGACACCATCCAGGCCGCCGGCTACGCCTGGGGTCGCGGCGAGCGTTTCCCGATCACGGGCCTCTCCGTCTACCGGCAGATGGTAGACCTCTCCCGGATCGACCAGTCCAGCTCCGTGGTGCCGGGTGGCGCCTCCGGCCTGCCGCGGACGGCCCACGCCGCCGATCAGCTCGAGCTGTGGCGCGCCCACCGCCGCGTCCCCGTCCCCTACGGCGAGCAACCGGTCGCGGCGGGCACCGTGGAGACGCTACGTCTGGCACCGAGCGGATGACCCACTGGCGAGGGCGCGAGCGCCTGATCCCGGTCGCAGGGTCCCACGGCGCCCGATCGCGCCTGACGACGCGCCGGTGCGGGCGCCGTCACGGTGGCACGCCCGATGCGGGCCAATGCGAGAGACCCTGGGTGCGCCGGTGGGCAGCCGTCCGTCAGGTAACGCGGGTTGTCCCGGTGTGATGCGAATGGTACATTGACCATATGGAAACGCGAGCCGGCAATATCGACAGCTTCCTGGCGATGACGTATGACGGGGACCCGCGGGTGCGGCGGGCGGCGGTGACGCACCTGTGCCCGTGTCACGTGAAGCGCAACCACGCGCCGGTGTGGGAGCGTATGGTCGCCATGGCCACGGACCCGGACCCTGGCGTCCGCAACTGGGTGTTGCACGTCTTGACGGATGGGTCGCCGCGCTCGCGGCGGGCGCAGGTGGTGCAGGTGCTGGAGCGCCTGCGTGACGACCCCGACCCGAAGATCCGGCGCAAGGCGCGCAACATCGACGCCGAGTTTCGGCGGACCGGGAACCTCAACGTCTCCTGAGCGCCCCGGCAGCCGATGCGGCTAGGAGAGGCCCATGTTCGCGGTCTGCTGCTCCAGGTCGCCCGCGATCTGCTCCAGTTTGCTGACCGCCCCCGGCGCCTGGAAGATGTCGTTGGCCGCCACCTTGCCGTCGAGGTCTTTGATCGCCGCCGCCCACTGGTCGACCGTCTGGTGATAGTGCGTCAGCGTCGCGGCGTCGACGCCTGGTAGGGGCGGCAAGCCGTCGACGACCTTGGTCACGGCGGTCGCCTGCTGGTCAAGTTGCCGCAACTGGCCGCTCGCGGCGGCGGTGTTCAGGCTGCCGTTCTGGAAGCGCGTGCCGATATCGGTCATGCTGCCGTCAATCTGCAGGATCTGGTGCGTGGCGGCCACCCACTGGGTCCGGATGGCGGCACCGGCCGTCGCCGTCAGGTCCGGCGTCGCGGTGTCCGTCGCCGTCGCGGTCGGTTCCGGCGTCGGGGTTGGGGTCGCCGTCGCGGTGACCTCCGGCGTCGCGGTGGCTTCGGTTGCGGACGGCACCACCGCCGCTGCGCTCGCGATCGGCGTGCCGATCGGCGCTACCGGCACTTCCTCGGCCGAGAGCGACATGGAACAGGACCCTAACAGCAGCGCCAGGACCACCGCGCCACCGGCCACCAGGCGCCGGTACACCGGCTCTGGCGCCTTCATAGATCAATCTCCTCACGCTCACGGGCCGTGGCTGCCTCGCCCGGCGTCCATGAAGGAAGCTTGGAGCATAGGCAGTGCCAAGCGAGCCGCAGAAAGCGGCTCGGATCGCCCTCCTCGGCGGTTCGTTGCCCAAAGTTCACAGTTTCTTGACATATCGGGACGGGAATGGGCCTACTATCCGTCGAGTCCGACCGTCAGCCCAATTCCCCCATGGACGAACGAGGAAGGTTACAATGATGCCGATAACCCCCGTGGAGGAGCGTATGGCCGGCGAATCGATCCTGGTCGTTGAGGACGAAGCGAATATCGCCAAATTGCTGACGATGTACCTGGAAAAGGATGGCTACCGCGTGCTGGTCGCCCGCGACGGGCAACAAGGGCTTGAACGGTTCGAGCGCGACCATCCGGACATGGTGATCCTGGATTTGCTGCTGCCGAAAATGGACGGCCTGGAAGTCTGCCGGCGCATTCGCCGCCAGTCGTTCGTGCCCTTACTGATGCTCACCGCGAAGCGAGATGAGACCGATAAAATCGTGGGGTTGGAACTCGGCGCCGACGATTACATGACGAAGCCGTTCAGTCCCCGGGAGATGGTGACGCGGGTGCGGGCCATCCTGCGCCGCGCCAAGCAATCGACGGTGACCGCCGTCAGCCTCGACGGCACGCTAGAGTTCGATGACCTGATGATCGACGTGCCCCGCCACGAGGTGCGCGTCGGTGCGAGAGTGGTGGCGCTCACCGCCAAAGAGTTTGAGCTCCTGCGCACATTGGCGGGAAGCCCCGGCAAAGTGTTCAGTCGCGACGCCCTGCTCAACCAGGTGTGGGGCTACGACTATTATGGCGATGCCCGCACCGTCGACGTCCACGTCGGCACGCTGCGCAAGAAGGTCGAGGCGCAACCGTCGTCGCCGCGCTGGATCAAAACGGTCTGGGGCATTGGCTACAAGTTTGAAGACGCGATCACCGAAGCGAGCGCATGACCTTCTTCCATAGCCTCCGCTGGAAACTCATCGGCAGCTACCTGTTGTTGGTGGCGGCGGTACTGATTGCCGTCGTGGTGCTGACCCGCTACACCGTGAGCACCATCTTCGCCACCTACCAGGAGAACAGCCTGGTTCGCGATGCCGGCCAGTTCGCGCACGTCTTCGGCCAGGATTACAACAGTACGCACGATTGGCACCAGATCGCCCCCGCCTTCAGCATGTCGACGCAGTTCGATCGCAATGACATCTGGATCCTCAATATGCAGGGCGCGCCGGTGCTGACGCAGCCACCGAACGCCCCGGCGAACGAGCGGCCCACCATGGCGATGCTGCGCTCGGTGCTGCACGGGCAGGTGGCGACCGGCCAGATCAACGGCCTCCTGGGGCGGCCACGCCGGGTCTGGGCGGCCGTTCCCTTGCGCGCCAACGACACGATCATCGGCGCGGTGTTCATCGTGGCGGCGCCCGAGACCGCCTTGCCCACCGGTCCCGCTTACGCCTTCCCGTTCCGCTTGCTGCAGACGACCGCCGATTTTGTGACGGATGTGGAGCATCGCCTGGCCCTGATCGGCGTCATCGTCGGCATTCTGGCGATCGGGCTCGGCGTCTGGTTGGCGCGCTCGATCACCGACCCAATCCAGGACTTGCGCGGCGCCGTCGGCCATATCGCTGCCGGTGACCTGACGCAGCGGGTCCGCGTCCGCTCCCGCGACGAAGTGGGCGGCCTGGCCGCCGACATCAACCGGATGGCGGAGCGCCTGGAGGCGGATGTCAACGAGCTGCACGCCCAGGAAGAGCTCCGGCGCGACCTGGTCGCCAACGTGTCCCACGACCTCGCCACGCCGCTCACGGGCATCCAGGGCTTCACGGAAGCCTTGATGGACGGCATGGTCGGCAGCGAGTCCGAGCGGCGCGAGCTCTACAGCAATATCAATCGCGAAGTGCATCGCCTGCGCCGTCTGGTCGGCGACCTGCAGGACCTCTCCTCGCTGGAGAACGGCATGGGCCACATCCAACCGCAGGCCATGCACCTGGAAGAGCTCCTGGAAGAGGCGCTGGGCGTCGAGCACGTCGAAGCGGCGGAGCGCGGTGTGACCCTGGTGCGCGAGATCCCTGCCGACCTCCCGCTGGTCCTGGCCGACGACGGGCGGATTACGCAGGTGCTCCTCAACCTCCTCGATAACGCCCTTCGCTTCACGCCGAGCGGCGGCACAATAACGCTCAGCGCGCGGGCGGTCGAGCGGTCCGTGGAAGTGACCGTCGCCGACACCGGCACCGGCATTCCCGCCGACGAGTTGCCCCATATCTTCGAGCGCTTCTACCGCGTGGACCGTTCGCGCTCGCGGGAAACTGGCGGCGGCGGACTGGGACTGGCGATTGTCAAGGCCATTGTGCAGGCCCACGGCGGCCACGTCGCCGCGACCAGCGTCGTCGGCGAGGGCACGCAGATGCGCTTTACCCTACCCCGCTTTCAGGATGCCGCCGTCCCCGCCCTGCCATCGGCGCGGGCGCGGTACCTCCGCCGACGCGGCGTTGCTACGCCAGTTGCAGCCGAATAGCGTCGAGGTCGCACTTCTTCAGGTAGATGGCGCGACGGCGACCGAGCATGCGATAGGCCGGCAGTTGCCGCAACGCAATCAGCCGGTATAATGTCGGCCGGAACGTGCCCAGGTAACGAACGGCATCGGTCAGGCTCAGCATCGCCTCGCCATCGCCGGCAACGTCGGAAAATACGTTAAAGTCCACGCTCGTCCTTGTCCGTCCACTGTATGGGGTCGACTAGTGTTGCGCTTCGCCCGCAGTATACCGGCAGCCGTCGCCGTGCCCCACCAGGGGCCGGCGGTCCTACCCATGACCTCCCCATCCGGGCTATCGCCGGAGGCGGTGCCCCGTCCACTGGATCGTGCCCGGCGCATCGTCGTCGTCGGCATCGGCGGTTCCGGGAAGAGCACCCTGGCTGCCAGCCTGGCGGCCCTCCTGCGACTCCCGTATGTGGAACTGGACGCGTTGCATTGGGAGGCGAACTGGACGCCAGCCGGCGACGCCACATTCCGAGCTCGCACGGCCGACGCGTTGAGCACGGATGGCTGGGTAGCCGACGGCAATTATCATAAGGTACGCGACATCGTCTGGTCCCGCGCCGACACACTGATCTGGCTGGACTATCCCCTGCGCGTGAACCTCTGGCGTCTCACCAAACGCACAGTTCGCCGCGTGTTCCAACGGGAAGTGCTCTGGAACGGCAACACGGAGCGCTTCCGCGAGGCGTTTCTGAGTCGTGACTCGCTGTACGTCTGGGCGGTCAAGAGATATCGCTCCCGCCGCCGCGAATACGACGCGCTCCTGGCCCTAAGCGAATATAGCCATCTGCGCGTGGTGCGTCTTCACTCACCGGCCGCAACGGATCGCTGGCTAGGGAGGGAACAGGAGAGAGCGGGCAACGGGAATCGAACCCGTGCGTTCAGCTTGGGAAGCTGACATGCCACCACAACATCTTGCCCGCCTGCGGCAGGGAGAGTATACCAGCAATGGCGCGCCGCTACAGCAGCACCGGCTGGGCGATGTTCAAATGGTCGCTGCGGCCCAGCGCGTCGACGCGGGCGGGCGTCGCGCCGAGGTCGAGGACCGTGAGCGAGGCGTTGCCGATGGGCAGGCGGGTGGCCTCCTGCGGCGTGTGCGCGCCGGTGGCGACGCTGATCAACTGCTGAATGGGCGAGGCGTGGGAGACCAGCAGCACCCGGTCGGCACTGCCATAGCGGGTGCGGAGCGTCTCCAGCACCTCCTGCATCCGGGCCGCCACCTGCTCATAGTTCTCCGGTAGCCGATGCCAGGTGGTCTCCGGAACGTCGCCGACTAGCGGCAGGTCGGGATACCGCCAGAGTAGCTCGGCGCGAGTGGGCGGAATCCAGCCGGCCGGGGCGATGCTGTGATGCTCGTGACCGCTCGGCAGCAGCGCCAGCGGCGCCCCGCAGGCGGCGGCGATCTCCCGTGCCGTGGCAACGGTACGACGGTAGGGGCTGGCCAGCACTTGCGCAAAGGTCTGCCCACGGAGCGCCGCCGCCACGAGCTCCGCCTGACGGCAGCCCAGTTCCGTCAATTCACAGTCGACTTCGCGGCACGACATGTCGGCGTTGGCGCGCGACTGCGCGTGCCGGACGAGATACAACAGCACGAAAGACTCCTCGATGTCCGCTTCGCTCACGATACCGCTACGCAGCCTTACGATGTGCCGATCAGCACGCCGGCAGCGAAGACTAAGGCGCCGCCGACGACCACCTGCACCACCGAGCGAAGGAAGGAGCTGGCGAAGAAGCGGTACCGGATGAAGGCGATGACGATCAGCTCGACACCGACCACGGCGCAGGCCAGGGTCAGCGCCAGCGTGTAGCTGGCGAGGAGGAACGGTAAGGTGTGGAAGATACCGCCGATGAAGGTCATGCCGCCGGTGATCAGGCCACGCTTGATCGGACTGCCCCGGCCGGTCAGGACCCCGTCGTCCGAGAGACCTTCCGAGAAGCCCATGCTGATGCCGGCGCCCACCGCCGCCGCCAAACCGACCAGGAACGCGGTGTGCGGCGTCTTGGTAGCAAAGGCGGTGGCAAAGATCGGGGCCAGCGTGGATACGGACCCGTCCATCAGGCCGGCCAGGCCCGGTTGGATGACCTGGAGCACAAATTTCTGCTGGTGTCCCTGGTTGGTCAACAAGGGCGCCGGACGTTCGGCCGAATCGGGCCGCAGCTCTGCTGGTGTGCCCATGAGACTTCTCTCCATGTACTCCATCAAATCATCAAACCGGCCATGGGTCCCAACCTGCCCGAAACGCGGCGGGCAATCCACCCCTCATCCCACCGCGCTGCGGCAGCACGCTAACGACAGTTCCGACAGTACCCTTCCAGCACCACCCGCTGGCCGGTAACTAGGAAACCGCCCACCTCGGACGGCGCCCTGACGCTGACAATATCGAAGGAGGCGTCGTCCAGGCGTCCGCAGCGGCGGCAATGGAGGTGGGCGTGCGGCTCGGTGTTGAGGTCGTAGTGCGCCCGTCCGTCGCCCGTTTCCACCGTCTGCACCTCGCCCAGGTCCACCAGTTCGGACAGCGTCTTGTACACCGTGCCCAGCGAGAGGGTCGGCAGGTCGGCCCGTACCGCCGCGTACAGATCCTCCGCGCTGGGGTGGCTGTGCACGTGTTCCAGCGCCCGGAAGAGGAACAGCCGCTGCGGCGTCAGCTTGCCGCCCGCCGCGCGCAGCCGGGTGACCAGATCTTGCGAGGTCTTCACGGCGTCTTCTCGCCATCCATTCCTTGTTCGGAATCATTATCCTTTACGCCCGGACGTTAGTCAAATCGGGACAACGTAAGCAGGACCGCCTGATCGCGCGATGGCGATCGTATACTGCTGCCCGGCGCTTATCAGGAAAGGAAGGTCGCCCAATGTTCTACGGTTCATCAACGGGGCAGACCAGTCTCTGGACCGTCCTCATTATCGCGGTGGTCATCCTGTTCCGTGTCTGGCGTTCACGCGGCACACGGCCGATCAACCCGGTGGTCCTGGTGATCATGACGTTATTGATCATGTACGC
>JAICXR010000402.1 GCA_025980355.1 Chloroflexota bacterium
ACTTGACGAAGCACGATCCGGTTGCCGGGCTCGCCGCGGCGCCGTCTCTCGGCGAATACCAGGCGCGACGGGTTATCGCCTTCATCCAATGGGTCACGGTACCGATCCTCTCGCGAGTGTACTTTCTCCACGCCGCCGTCGTCAGCCTGGCGGTCGGCGTCGCGTTACTGCCGGTCGCCTACGTCCAGCTGTCGGCGACCGCCACCCTCGCCCTGGCCCTCGCCGCGACCGCTGTGATCTTTGCTGTGCCCTGGGTCCTGCCCCGGCTTGCCGCCCTGCGACGCGTGTGAATCGCATCCCTCGCGTTGAGCTGCGGGACGAGCGACGAGACCAGTCGGGCATCTGCATGCAGCACCGGCCGGCGGCTCGGGCGACCTGGCACGGCTCCTGCAATCCGCTACTACCACCAGAAGGAGGTAGCGATGGCCACCGTGACCACGTCGCGCGATACGAGCGAGAGCCGGACAACGTCCTTCATCGGCGGTACCGGCTTCTTGATCGCTGTGCTGTTGCTCGGGGCGGCCATCGCGCTCGCCCTGGCGGTGAAGGGGCATCATGGGCCCTGGCCGGACGACGTCAACATCGAACTGGCGGACCAACATCTCTTGCTGCCGAATCACCGGCTGGCAGTGGCCATCGAACAGGTGAGCCGGGTCAACTGGCCGACGCCCGCCGGCATCATCGTCGGCACGGTGTTTTTCCTCTTGCTCCTGCTGCGCCGCTGGCTGGATGCGCTCACGGCGGCGGGCGCTTCCATATTCGGCGACCTCTCCAGCTATCTGACGAACCAGTTCGTCCAGCGTCCCCGCCCGGAAGGGCACGGCATTGCCGTCCTCCAGCAGGTCACGAACTATTTCAGTTTCCCCTCCGGCCACGTCGTCCACGTCATCGCCTTCTTCGGCGTGCTGCTCTTCCTCACCTTCCAGACCCGGCGCTGGCCCGCCGTGACCTGGCTCCTGCGAATCGTGCTCCTGCTCCTCATCCTCCTGATCGGCCCGTCGCGCGTGATGGAGGGGGAACACTGGCCGACCGACGTCATCGAAGGCTTCCTCATCGGCGCCTTCTGGCTCGTCGTCGCGGTGCACTGGTACTGGTGGGCGGGAACCCGCTGGCCGCGCCTGCTCGCGGCCGATGAACGGAAGGCTCGCTCCAGCACCGGATAAGGTGAGCCGTTCGCATCGGAGTTGCCCGTCCTGCTGCGCGAGACCCGGCAGCCGCTGCCGCCGCCCGTCCGGCTCGGCAGAGGCGGCACGGCGCTCAGCTTCGCATGCGATGTCGTACGCTTATGGGAGATGCCGCAGGCGCCCGTCCTAGACCGGCCAAAGCCGGCGCTGTGGCCGCTGGCAATGCTGATGGCGGGGGCGACGCTGGCGACGGCCCAGGTGCGCCGGCGATTGGGACAGCAGTAAGCCGCTTCCCCGTTTAGCGGCTTGTCGCCGAAAGGCGGGAGGAACGGATGTCACCGGCCAAAATCGTTGTCTGCCAGGGGCCCGGGCGCGTAGTGTTGGAAGAGCGGCAGCTCCCCGACCCCGGCCCCGGCCAGCTTCTTATCACCAGCCGGGTGAGCCTGGTCAGCGTCGGGACCGAACTCACGACCGTGCGCGGGCAGTGGCCGGAGGGCGCTTTCTGGCGGCGGATCACGCGCTACCCGGGCGACCTGGGCTATAGCCTGGTCGGGCAGGTGGCCGCGGTGGGCGAGGGCGTCACCGGCTTCGCCATCGGTGATCGGGTTGGTGCAAACGCGCCGCACGGGACGGCGGCGCTGGTGACGCTCCAGCATGCCCCCCTGGAGCGGCCCGACGTGCTCCCCATTCCGCCTGAGGTCGACGACGAGGCGGCCGCCTTCGGGGCGCTGGCGCTGGTGGCGCTGAACGGCGTGCGCCTGGCGCGGATCGAACTCGGCGACACCGTGGCCGTGGTGGGACTGGGCGTGATCGGCCAGTTCTGCTGCCGTCTCGCCCGGCTGGCCGGCGCCCGGCGGGTGATCGCTTTGGGCCACCGCCCCGGCCATCTGGCGGCAGCACGGGCCGGCAGTGTCACCGTGGCGGCCGACCCGCGCCAGGTCGATCCGCTCGCGCTGGTCCGTGAACAGAACAATGGGGAGCTAGCCGATGTGGTGCTGGAATCCTCCGGCAGCGCCTCCGCCATCGACCTGGCGCTGCACATGGCGCGGCGACAGGGGCGCGTCGTCCTGGCCGGGTCGCCATCCGGCCCCGTCAACCTGGAATTGCACGGAACGGTCCACGGGCAGGGGATTCAGCTCATCGGCGCCCACATCAGCACCCTCCCCTTCGGAGAGCTGCCGTTGCAGGCGGGTTGGAGCCTGGAGCGGGCGATGCGCCTCTTCTGGGACCTCCTGAGCGACGGCACGATTTCCGTCGCGCCGTTGATCAGCGATCGCGTGCCCGGTCTGGCCGCGCCGGCGCTCTACGAACGCCTGCTCGCCGACCGTGGCGACGCCCTGGGTGTGCTGCTGGATTGGACGGACGTCGCCGGGGGTTGATTGCCCGCCCGGCCGCCGGCCATCGCCAGCGGTGCTGTACACTCCCCAACGTTGCGGAGTAGGAGATAGCGCGATGCGGACGCCGACCGTCGTCTTTCCCGAGCCGGGCCGGGTGGCCATCGAGGAGCGGGAAGTCCATGCCCCCGGACCCGGCCAGGTGCTCGTGCGCACCACCGTCAGCGTCGTGAGCGCCGGAACCGAACTGACCGTGCTGCACCGCACGGGCTGGGCCCAGCGCGTCCCTTTCCCGTTCGTGCCGGGCTACAGCATGGCCGGCGAGGTGCTGGAGGTGGGGTCGGGCGTCACCGGTTTCGCCGCCGGCTCCCACGTCGCGGGCGGCGGCCATCACGCGCAGGTCGAGGTCCGGCCGGCACGCGACCTCAACCTTATCCCGCCCGGCGTTGCCGATGAGGCGGCCGCCTTCCGCACGCTCGGCCAGATCACCCTAAACGGCGTCCGCCAGGGCCACCCGACCTTCGGAGAAGCGGTCGTGATCGTCGGGCTGGGCTTGGTGGGCCAGATGGCAACGCAATGGGCGCGCTTCGCCGGCGCGCTGCCCCTGATCGCGGTCGAGCCGACCCAGCGCCGCCTGGAGATCGCGACCGGGATCGGGCCCCTGGTGGCGTTCCAGGGCGCTTGCGAGGGTGCGCTCGCCACCGTGCGCACCGCCACGCGCGGGCGCCTGGCCGATGTCGTCATCGAGGCGACCGGCGTCGCGGCCGTCATCCCGCCCGCCACCGGGCTGGCGCGCGACCTGGGCCGCATCGTCCTGCTGGGCTCGCCGCGCGGCAGCACCACCATCGACCTGCACGACAGCGTCCACGCCCGCGGGCTGCAGCTGATCGGCGCCCACAACAACACCCACCCGCCGGTGGCCACACCCGGCAACCCCTGGACCCGGGAGCGCGACGGCGAACTGTTCCTCTATCTGCTCGCCGCCGGCCGGGGCGACGTCCAGTCCCTCATCACCCACCGCTTCCCCTGGCAGCAGGCGCCGGAAGCCTACAACCTGCTCCAGGAGCATCCTGCCGACGCCCTGGGCGTCGTGCTGGACTGGCGCT
>JAICXR010000335.1 GCA_025980355.1 Chloroflexota bacterium
CGGTTCGTCGCGTCAAATCGATCCCCGACTTTATAGCCCTCCAGCGTGCCGGCGGCGTTGTGCTTGGCGGTGCGGGCGCGCAGGGCGGCCATCTCCTCGGGGGGCATGGGCTGAAAATTCTGCCATACGCGGAGTGCTTGCTCCAGGATGGGCATGGAATCGCAACCGGTGATGACGACCGAAGTCGGCAGGCTCATGGCGTAGCGCAAACATTCCTCCGCCGTCGCGGCGCCGCTGCGCACCGCCTCGCCGGCCGCCAGCGGCTTCATGCCGAGGACGCCGATGCCACGCTCCACCAGTACCGGCAATACCCGCGCTTCGAAGCTTAGATGGTGAGTATCGACGCAGTTCAGCGGCATCTGGACGGTGTCCCAGGCGAAGCCCATGTCCAGCATCTTGAGGTGGATGGCCGGGTCCTTGTGGCCGGTGAACCCGATGTGGCGGACCTTGCCCGCCTGGCGAGCGGCGACCAGGGCCTCGATCGTGCCGCCCGGCGCGAACACGCGGTCGGGGTCGTCGGGACGGATAACCTCATGGATTTGCAGCAGGTCCAGGTGGTCGGTCTGCAAGCGCTGGAGGCACTGCTCGATCTGGGCCGTGGCCGCCGTGGCCACGTGCGCATCGATCTTGGTCATGAGGAAGACCCGCTCCCGGTAGCCATCACGGAGCGCGCGGCCCATGCGGAGCTCCGCCTCGCCGCCGGAGTAGTCCCAACAATTGTCCATGAAGGTGATCCCGCCGTCGATGGCGGTGCGGATCAGGCGCACCGACTCCGCCGGGTCTTTCGGCGCGGCGGAATGGGCGCCGCCCAGGCCGATGGCGCTCACGGTTGCGCCGGTCTTCCCCAATGTTCGGTAGTCCATCGCTCTCCTTCTCCATCTCTGTAGCACCGGCGGGCATCGCCGATACGTGGCCGCGCAAGGTTTGGGCCAGGTGTCGCCCTCAGATCGGCAAGCCGTACAGCACCCAGCCCGGGCGGTTCGGGTCGCTGCCGGCCTGCGCCGGCGTGAAACCGACCCGGCCGGAGAGCGCCCACTCGATGCCAAACTTGCTCAGGCTCTGGACACGGTCCATGGCGGCGATCTCCTCCATGCTGAAGTAGCCGGCGCCGGTCAC
This sequence comes from Chloroflexota bacterium, assembly GCA_025980355.1. Lineage (GTDB taxonomy): Bacteria > Chloroflexota > UBA4733 > UBA4733 > UBA4733 > UBA4733. The sequence continues at coordinate 1,117 of JAICXR010000335.1, forward strand.
TTCGTTGCCGTCGCAGACCGGTTCGCCGCCGAGCGGCTCCAGCCGGAACATCACGTACACATTGGAACTGGGACCGCCGATGGAGCCGGCGCCGCCGACGGAGTGGCGAATGCCCAGGACATCGATCACCTTCGCCCGGACGCCGGCTTCCTCCAGCACCTCCCGCGCCACGGCGTCGGTGATGACCTCGTCATGCTCGACATAACCGCCCGGAATCTGCCACCAGCCGCGACCCGGCTCGTGACCGCGCCGGATCAGGAGTGCCTTGCCGTCGCGGATCACGACACCGCCGCAGCCGATGCTGAAATCGCCGAAGAAAAGATAGGAGCAGGACGGGCAGGCGACGCGATCCCGGCCGCCTTCCAGGCGCGTGCCCAGTTCCGCGGCACACATTGGGCAGTACTTCACGAAATGTCTCCTGATCGCGCACCGGGCCGGCACGACGCCGGCCCCAAATAGCATACACCGAGAACGCGTTGCGCCACCTGCCTCCCCTGAGTGAAGCGCGCCACCGGCGCTTGGTGGCGCGCTGCTCCGCGTGGGCCGCGACCTACTCGCCATGCATCCGATTCGCCTCCTGCTGTGTAGAAAGGGCAGACGGTAGCCGCCCCGCCGGGACGGCAGGATGGAGGTGATGCAACGACATGCTTCGAACGGTAATGGGAGCGTCGACAAGGATGCGGGCGGCGTCCCTCGGCTTGGGACTGGCGGTCGTGCTCGCCGGCTGCGGCGGGACCGCGGCGGCGCAACAGCGTGCGGCGGCGCCGACGCCCATGGCGGCGATGGCGACCGCCATGCCGGCGGGGCCACCGGTGGCGACGACGGCCGTTTCGATCCACAACTTCGCCTTCAATCCCCCGGTGATTACCGTGCCGATGGGGGCGACGGTGACCTGGACCAACGACGACATCGAGCAGCACACGGCGACGGCCGACGACAAGAGCTTCGACTCCGATGCGGTCGACCACGGCAAGGGCTTCTCCTTCATCTTCACCAAGGTCGGGACCTTCCGCTATCGCTGCCTCATTCACCCGGAGATGATCGGGCAAGTCGTCGTGACTGCCCAAAAGGGTGAGTAGTAGAAAGAAAGGGGATCCACACATGGCCCGCTACATCGAACAGGACGAACAGCACGACGGCATCGACCGGCGAGGTTTCCTCAAGTGCATGGCCTGGGCCGGCACGGGAATGGTCTGGGCGGCGGGCGCAGGCGGGCTGCTCTCCGCCTGTTCCCTGCCGGCGGCGACCAAGGTCCAGGGTTTCAACTTCGTGCAGGTGAGCGACAGCCACATCGGTTTCAGCGCCGAGGGGGTCAATACCGACGTTACCAAGACGCTGCAGCAGGTCGTCGACCGCGTCAACGCCTTGCCCCAACGGCCGTCGCTGGTGTTGCATACCGGCGACCTGACCCACCTCTCCAAGCCGGACCAGTTCGACACCGTCCAGCAGATCATGGGCACGATCAAGACGGACGGAATTTTCTATGTACCGGGCGAGCACGACGTGATCGGAGACAACGGCAAAGCCTTCCGCCAGCGCTTTGCTCCGAAGGCTCTGGGCAAGGGGTACTACAGCATGGATACCATGGGCGTCCACTTCATCGGCCTCTCCAACGTCGGCGTGGAAGACCAGTTCGGCATCCTCGGCCTCGACCAGCTTGATTGGCTCGGCAAGGATCTGAAGGCGGTCCATCACGACACGCCCGTCGTCGTCTTCGCCCACGTGCCCATGTATGCGGTCTACCCGCCCTGGGGCTGGACAACCAGGGACTCCGCCCAGGCGCTGGCGCTACTCAAGCCGTTCAGTTCGGTGACCGTCCTCAATGGCCACATCCATCAGGTGCTCCAGCAGGTCGAAGGCAACGTGAACTTCCACATCGCCAACTCGACGTCGTTCCCCCAGCACCGTCCCGGCGACGGCAGTCCCGGCGCCTATACGCTGCCGGCCGGGCAACTGTTGCAGACACTGGGCTACCGCACCATCGGCGTCATTCCGGGTCACGCGGAGCTCGCTGTCGCGGATTCCACCCTGGCCACCGCCTGAACGGACCTCGATGTGGAGCGGCAGGGCGGCAGCGATGCACACGGACCGGTATCCTACGCTCGCGCGTCCCACCGCGTCCGCGACCGAACTGGACAGCGGCCGGGCGCGGCGGTCGCAGACGGCGGGGCTAGGCGTGGACCGCACGGCAAGCGATAGTGCGATGATGCTGCGGGTGGTCGCGGGCGACCGCGCCGCGCTGGCGACCCTCTACGACCGCCATGCCCGTGCCGCCTACAGCCTCGCCAGCCGACTCGTCGGCGCCGCGGCGGCGGAAGACGTCGTCCACGACGCCTTTATCGCCCTGGTAGAGCGTCCGGGGAGCTTCGACCCGGACCGTGGGGCCTTTCGCAACTGGTTCCTGACGTCCATCCATCACCGTTGCCTCAATCAGTTGCGGCAGCGTGGTCGCACCACGGCCGACGACGAGACGCTGGCCGCCATCCCCGACCCGGCGCCGCCACCGGTGGATACACTGCTCCAGGCGCTGGAGGACGCGTCGGTCCGCGCCGCGTTGCAGCGCCTGCCGCCCACCCAGCAGGAAGTGCTGGTGCTGGCCTACTACGGCGGGTTAAGCCAGTCGGCGCTGGCGGCGCGCCTGGAGGTCCCCCTGGGAACGGTGAAGGCGCGGATGCGGCGGGGCCTGATTGCCCTGCGCACTACCTTCCTCGGCGATGCCGAGCCGGCGGGGAAGGAGGTGACACCGTGAAGCGCGACAACATGACGGACGAACAGATGCCGCACGAGGAAGCGGAGTCGGCATTGCCCAGCTACGCGCTCGGCGCGTTCGACGGCGATGTCGAGGCCTTGCAGCGACACCTGGCGTCCTGCCCGGTCTGCACGACACAACTGGCAAGCTTCCCGGAAGCGACCACCCGGCTGGCGGAGGCCGTCCCGATGCTTGAACCACCGGCGCGCTTGCGCTCGGCCGTCCTATCCCACGGCGCCGTCCGTCAGGCCGACCGGCGCTTCCGTCTGACACGCTGGCGGCCGTTTGCCGGTATGCTCCTCGCCGCCGCGGCGGTGCTGATCATCGTCGCCGGGCTTGCCGCCCATTCGGTCCAGCAACAGGGGCAACTGCGTGTCGCCCAGGCGCAGTTGGCCCTGGACGGACAGGGTCTGGCGCTCCTGACCA
>JAICXR010000561.1 GCA_025980355.1 Chloroflexota bacterium
AGACTCCGGGAATACATGGGGGAAGGTTCACCGCCATGAGTATACCCCCGCCCCCAGCTCCCTTGCTGCTACACCATGGGGCCTGTTGCCGAAGTCGGGGTGGCGTGCCCTGGATGGCACGGAAGGTGCCGGAGACCGTGACGGTTGGGCAAAAAGCGGAGGGCCGGCGATGCTGGGGGAGAAGCGTTTGGTTCCCAAACTGGTGTACCGGTTCACGCTGGAGGAGCGGGTGCCGGTGGACCATCTGCTGCGGCGAGTGGCGGCGGCGGTGGATTTTTCCTTCGTGCGGCGATTGACGGCGCGCTTTTACAGCCACCTGGGGCAGCCGGGGATTGACCCGGTCGTGCTCTTCAAGATGGCCTTGCTCGGCTATCTGTATGGGATCACCAGTGAACGCCGCTTGGCCGAGGCGATCCAACTCAATCTCGCGTTTATGTGGTTCATTGGGTACGACATCGATGAGCGGACGCCGGACCATTCGGTGCTGTCGAAAGCGCGCCAGCGGTTCGGGGTGACGACGTACCGGGCCTTCTTCACGGAGATCGTGCGGCAGTGCGAACAGGTGGGGTTGGTGCAGGGGAACCGGCTCTACGTCGACAGCACCTTGGTGAAGGCCAACGCCAGCATGGCCTCCGTGGGGGCGCGGACGCTCGTGGAGCAGCAACTGGCCGGCGTCGACGAGCACGTGGCGGCGCTCTGGCGGGACAATCCGGAGAGCGAGCCCGTGACCTCGGTCGAGGGACGTCCCACGAACGTCGTCTCGCTGCCGTCCGCTGCACAACCGATGGCGACGGAAACGACCGTGCCACCAGTGCCGCCGGAGAATGACGCCCACTCCATCGGAAATTCCGCACTGCCGACCTGCTCCGGCCCCCATCCACTCGGCCCCGACGATCTGCCGAACGGGCGGCAAGGCGGGGTGAACGAGCTGGCGGCGAGCCGGAGCGACCCCGACGCCGGGCTGGTGTCGCGGGACGACGTCCCGCTCGCTTTCTACCACAAGGCGCACGTCGGGGTGGACGGCGGCGCCGCCCGGATCATCACGGCCATCGAAGTCACCGCCGGCGAAGTGGCGGATGAGCACCTGCTCGACCGCGTGCGCAAGGAGCACGCGGGGACGACCGGTCGGACGGTGGTGGAAGTAATCGCCGACACGAAATACGGGACGCAGGAAAATTACCTGGCCCTGGAGCACGCGACGATCTGGCCGAGTATTCCCCCGCACGACTCCTGGGACCAGCGGGCGCTGCCACGGGACATGTTCCAGTACGAGCCCGGCCACGATCGCTTCCGCTGCCCGGAGGGGCAGATCCTCGCCCGGCAGGGCCGCTCGCAGACCGGCGGCGGCGCCTTGGGTGTCATGATTTACCGTGCCTCGCCGAAGGTCTGCGCCGCCTGCCCGCTCAAGGCGACGTGCTGCGGCGACGCCAAGGCGCGCACGGTCAGCCGTCCGGAGGATGGCGGGTTGGGCGAACGGGTGCGGACGTACCTGCACACCGGCCACGCCAAGACGAGCATTCGTCGGCGAAAATGTTGGGCGGAATCGGCGATGGCCGAACTCAAGGAGCGTCACGGGTTGCGCCGCGCCCGCTGCCGCGGCCGGGCCAACGTCCAAATCGAAGCGCTCGGCGCCGCCATCGCTTACAACATCAAAAAGTTGGCTCGCTGGCCCATGGCACGGCTGGGCGCACCCGCCAAGTGCGCCCAGCACCCGGCGGTGGATACTGTTGAGCGCTGCCGGACCGCCGGTGCCCGCCCGTGCCGCCGAGCCAGGACGCCCCACGCTGGCCGCACCAGGCTCCTCGTCGCCCGGAACCCTCAGAACACCGCTCGCCACCCCGACTTCGGCAACAGGCCCCATGCTGATCCTACAATCCTAGGCGACCAGCCGCTGTTCGTCGCCGTTGGCGTCGGCAGGATGTGCTGGCGGGACGCTGCCGATGTGGCGTAAGACGCGGTTAGGGTCAGCTTGCCACCGCTCCACTTCCGCTTCGGCAT
>JAICXR010000336.1 GCA_025980355.1 Chloroflexota bacterium
AGCGATAGGCGGTTAGAGCTCGGCCCAAGCCCGCGTTTGCTGACTCAGCCGGCGTCGATCAAGTCAAGAAATCGCTGCACGCTCAACACGGTCACACCGCGTTCCGTAAGGTGGCGAACGAGATCCGCATCGCCCTTGAGATCATCGTCCCGACTGACAAGTATCGAAGCATGGCCCGCCAGGGCCGTCTCTATAACCATATCGTCTCGCGGGTCTCGGCACAGACGGATGGCGCCGCTGGTGACCACCATCTCCGCCCGGCGGCGAATCAAATCGATGAAGGCCGCGATGTCACCGGGAATCAGTGCATATTTTCGCAGGATGCGCGGCCGAGTGAGCACGTCGCGTAACTCGTCAAGAAGCGGCTGGCTGTTGACCAAAACGATCCTACTGAGCACCGGCACGGACGCCACGCGAGCGGGCAGCCCCCGAGGGTTGAGGAGGGCCGAAACCCAAACGTTGGTGTCAACGACGACGCGAAGCATGCCGCGCCTGGCGAACTTCTGCGCTGGCTTGCGTGATATCGTCCTCAATCTCGTCGGGCGCAATCGCCGTCGGAACGCGACGATGGCTCTGCGCCAGGAGGTCCGTCCACTCAGTACGCCAAACCTCGTCCACGATACGTTTCTCGAGGTAGTCGTCAATGGCGCTACGGACCAGATCAGCCATGCTCTGTCGCTGCTCCGCCGCCAGATGCTTGAGCGACCGCAGCTGTCGCTCATCAAGATAGATGTTTGTGCGCTGCATGTCGCCTCCGCTGATCACTTTAGCCGTACCATACCTCATGGTGTATAGAGATGCAAAGGCCGGAACACACGAGGCGCGACGGGGCCCCTGGTATACTTTCCCGCAACGACGAGAATAGGAACGAACGTTTGGCCCCTGCCCTCCTGAATGATGTCCAGCGGCAAGCCGTGGAGGCGGGGGACGGACCGCTGCTCATCTTCGCCGGGGCGGGTTCCGGCAAGACGCGGGTCCTCACCCATCGCATCGCCTACCTGCTGAACGAGCGCGGCGTCGCCCCCGAGCAGATCCTGGCCGTCACCTTCACCAACAAGGCGGCCGGCGAACTGAAGGCCCGGCTGGAGACACTGGCCGGCGAACAGGCCCGCCGCCTGACCGTCGGCACCTTCCACGCCATCTGCGCCCGTTTCCTGCGCCACGACATCCACCACCTGGGCTGGGACCACCAGTTCGTGATCTACGACGAGGACGATCAAGTGGCACTGGTCAAACAGGCCCTCAAGCGACTGGACCTCGACGAGAAGCACTTCTCGCCGCGGTCGATCCTGGGCGGCATCTCCAACGCCAAGAACCACCTGCAAGCGCCGCTCGTCACCGCCTCGCGCGCCGACAGCTACTTCGAAGAGGTCGTCCACCGGGTCTACCGCATCTACCAGGAGCTGCTGCAGGAGAACCACGCCCTGGACTTCGATGACCTGCTCCTCTTCGCCCTCCGGCTGTTCACCGAACACCCCGCCGTGCTGCGCCGCTACCAGGAACGCTATCGCCACATCCTGGTCGATGAGTTCCAGGACACGAATGCCCCGCAGTACCGGCTGGTGCAGTTGCTGGCGCAAGCGCACGGCAATGTGATGGTGGTGGGCGACGACGACCAGTCGATCTACCGCTTCCGGGGCGCCGAGGTCGGCAACATCCTGCGCTTCGAGCAGGACTTCCCCGGCGCTCGGGTGCTGAAGCTGGAGCAGAACTACCGCAGCACCAGCAACATCGTCAAAGCCGCCCAGGCGGTCGTCCAGCGCAACGCCAGCCGGACGCCGAAGGACCTGTGGTCGGACCTGGGGCCGGGCGAGCCGGTGACGCTGGTCGAGGTCTACAACGAGCAGGAGGAGGGGCAGTTCGTCGCCCGGGAGATCCGGCGCTTGCAGGCGCGCGGCATCGCCTCGCCCGGCGATTGCGCCGTCCTCTACCGCACCAACGCCCAGTCCCGGGCCGTGGAAGAGGCGTTCCTACAACTTGGCATGCGCTACAAGCTGATCGGCGGCACGAAGTTCTACGACCGCAAGGAGGTGCGGGACGTCCTCGCCTACCTCCGGCTGGCCCATAACCCGGCCGACAACCTGGCCCTGCAGCGCATCATCAACGTCCCGCCGCGCGGCCTCGGCCCGCGCACGCTCGGCGAGCTGAACCGCGCAGCCAGTGCCCAGCGGACGACGCTGCGGAGCGTCCTGGAGCACTCGGAGGAGTTGACGGCGCTCGGCACGCGCACGCTGAAGGTGGCGGGCGAGGTGGACCGGCTGCTCACCGAGCTGCACGCCGCGGCCGACCGCCTGCCCGTGCCGGAACTGATCACCTGGATCGTCGAGCGCACCGGCTATGGCGCGCTGCTCCGGGAGGACAAGGAAGAAGGTGAGGAGCGCCTGCGGAACATCCAGGAATTACTCTCCGTCGCCCGCGACTACGGCCAACTGGCGGCGCGCGCCGGCCTGGAGATGTTCCTGGAGCAGGTCGCGCTGGTCTCCGCCAGCGACGAGCGCAGCGACCAGCAGGACGCCGTCACGCTGATCACGCTGCACGCCGCCAAGGGGCTGGAGTTCCCGGTCGTCTTCCTGGTCGGGATGGAGGAAGGCCTCTTCCCGCACAGCCGCACCCTGGACCGCCCGGACGAGTTGGAGGAGGAACGCCGCCTCTGCTACGTCGGCATGACGCGGGCCATGCGCCGGCTCTACCTCTGTTCCGCCTTCCGGCGCACCCTGTTCGGCATGCCCCAGGTCAACGAGCGCTCCCGCTTCGTCGCCGAGATCCCGGCCGCCGTCGTCCAACGCCAGGCCACTTCCCCGGTCACCTGGGAGTCGCCGGCCACCGGGATGCGGACGCCTGCTGCTTCCTGGGGCGGCGCCGGCAACGGCCACGTCCGGCCCTCCCGATCGCACGGCGTCGGGCCAGCCACGCGGCCGCCCGACGGCCAACGGCACAGCACGCCATCGACGCGGGTCATTCCCGAAACAGCGCCGGCGACGCCGCCGTTGACGATGCAGTACCATTCCGGCGAGAAGGTCTATCACCAGATCTTCGGCGACGGCATGGTGATCAGCAGCACCATCGCCAGCGGCGATGAGGAGGTTACCGTGGTGTTCCCGAACCTCCCGGACCCCAAACAGCGGGTCAAAAAGCTGGCGGCAAGCCTCGCCCGGCTGGCGAAGCGATGACCCTCTCCCTGGAGGAAGTGCGGCACGTGGCGACGCTCTGCCGGCTGGCGTTGACGCCGGCGGAAGAGGAACGCATGCAAGGGCAACTCTCCTCAATCCTGGAGCACGTCAACCGCCTGCAAGAGGTCGACACCGCCAGCGTGGCGCCGACGTCGTCCGGTCTGGACCTGCACAATGTGCAACGCGCCGACGTCGCCCGTCCCTCCTGGCCGGTGGAGGCCATCCTCGCCAACGCGCCGGATCGTTCCGGCAACCTCTTCCGCGTCCGCGCAATCCTCGAGGAGGGCTAGGGCATGGTCGCCGCACCCCTGCCGACGCTGACCGAGGCCGCCGACCTGTTGCGCCGCCGCGAATGCTCGGCGCTGGAGTTGACGGAGCAGGCGCTGCGGCGTATCGACGCCGTGGACGGCGCGATCGGCGCCTACCTGACCCGCTGCGATGAGAGCGCCATCGCCGCCGCCATCGCCGCCGACGCGCGTCTGGCCGGCGGCGATAGCGGCCCGCTCACCGGCATCCCGATGGCGCTGAAGGACGTCCTGATCACGGAAGGTGTGCGCACCACCGCCGGCTCCCGCATGTTGGAGCAATTCATCCCTCCCTACCAGGGTGCCGTGGCGGCGCGGCTGGCGGAGGCCGGTGCGATCTTGCTCGGCAAGGTGAATTGCGACGAGTTCGCCATGGGCTCGTCCACCGAGTTCAGTGCATTCGGTCGCACCAAGCATCCCGTCGATCCATCGCTCGTTCCCGGCGGTTCCTCCGGCGGCTCGGCGACCGTCGTCGCAGCGGGGATCACGCGCGTCGCCCTTGGATCCGAGACTGGTGGCTCGGTACGACAGCCCGCTGCCTTCTGTGGCGTGGTCGGTGTCAAGCCGACGTACGGCCGCGTGAGTCGGTATGGATTGATCGCGTTCGCCTCGTCGCTCGATCAGATCGGCGTGTTCGGTACGACTGTAGACGACGCGGCGCAGGTGCTTCGCGTGATTGCGGGGCGTGACCCACGCGACGCGACGTCTCTGGCCGCACCCGTGCCTAACTACGACGAGCGGCTCGCGGACCTGCGGGGTGTCGTCATCGGCCGGCCCCGTGAGTATTTCCCCGATC
>JAICXR010000153.1 GCA_025980355.1 Chloroflexota bacterium
AGGGCTTCTACTTCTCCCGGCCGTTACCCGTCGCCGCGATGACCGCCCTCCTGGCGGAAGGCGGCAGTTGGCAGCTGAAGGCCGGCGTGGCAACCACCAATACCCGGCCAGCGGCGGGACCCGTCGGTCCCGACCGTCCCCGCCAGCACAATGAGTACGGCTGATGGACGACAAATTGGAATTGCCGCCTCCAAGCCCCTGGTGTGTAGGCCGTCCGGTGCCTATCCAAGCGCGAACTGAATCGCTGCCGCCAGCGGCAGACGGCGGCCCTGGGCCACTGCCGCCGCATAGGCGTCCGGGCCGAGCGCCTCCTCGATCCGCACCAGCGTTTGCTCCTCGGCTTCCCCGTCCTCATTCCTAGGCATCGCCAGGTCGTCCGCCGCGCGGATCGCTTCCACCGCGCCAACCAGCCGGGCGGCGCGGTCCGCGTCTCCTTGCATGAGGGCCACCTGCGCCAGCCCGGCGATGGTCTGCGCGATCGGCGCGCGATTGCGCTGCGCGGCGCGCAGCGTCAGGCTCTCCCGCAACGCAGCGGTCGCGGCCGCGAGGTCCGCGCCCTGCACGGCCATCATGCCAATGTTGTAGAGCGTCCAGGCGATGCGTTCGGCATCTCCGAGGTCGCGGAAGAGCGCCAGACCTTCCTCCAAGCAGGCCGTCGCGCGTTCGTCGTCGCCCTCATAGCGGGCCAGCTCGCCCAGGCTCGTCAGCGAAATGGCGGTATTGAAGGCATGACCGACCGCGCGCCGCAGCGCCAGCCCTTCTTCAAAAAGGGCCCGGGCCGTCGGATAGTCGCGTTCGCGCATGGCGAGGCCACCGAGGCCGGTGATCGGGATGGCCATGCCAAACTGATCGCCCAGGGCGCGGAATGCGGCCAGGCTTTGCTCGTAACATCGGCGCGCCGCGGCCGGGTCGGTCGCCACCACGGCGTCGCCCAGCATGAACACCGCCATGCCGTAATCCCAGCGCTCGCCGACCGCGTCGAGGAGCGCCACGCTCTCACCGAGCAGTTCTCGCGCGCGGCTGACATCCCCGCTCGATAGGTACGTGCTGCCAAGCTGGTCTAGCGCCTGCCCCAAGCTGCCGCGGTCATCCAAGGCGCGGAAGCGCTCCACGCTCGCCGTGAGCAACCGCGCGGCCGCCGCAAAATCGCCCATGGCCCAGGCCTGCTGGCCGGTGGCATACGATGCCCGTGCATAGGCCCAGCTTTCCGGATCGGCATTCGCTTTGGCGAGGGCTTCCTCGCCCCACGTCCGGCCCTCGCGCCCGCGGGCAACCGCATCCCAGAACCAAAGGAGCTTGCCGATGAACGCCAGGGCGCGTTGGGTCTCACCGTGGTCGAGCAGCCAACGGAGTGCGGCGCGGACGTTATCCACTTCCGCCGCCACGGCACGCGTCCACGCCAGCCGCTCTCCGCTCCGCAGCCCCCGGTCGGCCTGTTCGGCGTAGTCGAACATCACCGCGGCGTGCCGCCGACGGACGGTGTCCTCCTCCCCGCTGGCGGCAAGTCGCTCTTCGGCGAATTCGCGGATCGTCTCCAGCATCCCGTAGCGCGTGCGCCCATCGACTCCGCGCTTGGCGTGGACCAGGCTGCTGTCGACGAGCGCCGCCAACCCATCCATGACGTCCATCGGGACGCCACCGTCGCCGCAGCAGAGCGCCTCGGCGCGCTCCAGCGTCCAACCGCCGGCGAAGGCGGCAAGCCAGCGCAGCAGCCGTTGCTCCCGAGGGGCAAGCAAGTCATAGCTCCAGACGATCGTGGCGCGCAGTGTCTGCTGGCGGGGCGGGAGATCGCGCGGCCCGTGGGTGAGGAGGTCCAGCGGGCGCTGCAGGCGCGCCGCCAGCTCCTGCACCGTCAGGTGCCTACCGCGCGCGGCGGCGAGCTCGATGGCGAGCGGCAGTCCATCCGTGCGCCGGCAGATCTCGGTGATCGCGGTCACGTCGGCCTCGGTCGCCGCGAGCCGCCGGCCGATCGCCGACAGACGCTCCAGCAGGAGCGTCGCCGCCGGGGTCCGCACGACGTCCGCCACGTCCGTCGTCCGACGCGGATCGGGCAGCGCCAGCGGCGGCACGACGAACTCCTGCTCACCCGAGAGCGAGAGCGGCGCCCGGCTGGTAACCAGCGCCGTCACAGCGGGACAACTGGTCAGCAGATCGTTCAGGGACGATGCGGCGGCGAGCAGGTGCTCGAAGTTGTCGAGCAGGAGCAGCAACCGCTTGCCCCGGAGGTGCGCGGTGAGCCGCGCCAGCGGCGGGTCGTCGCTCGAATCCGTCAAGCCGACCGTGTGGGCGATCGTCGCGAGCACCAGCCCCGGGTCCCGCAGGGCCGCCAGCGGCACGAAGGAGCAACCGCCGGAGAAGGCCGGGCCCAGCTCGGCGGCGACTTCGAGTGCGAGCCGAGTTTTGCCCACACCGCCGGCGCCGACCAGGCTCACCAGGCGCACCTCGGTCCGCTCAAGCAACCGGCAGACTGCCCGGACATCCTCGGCCCGGCCGACGAGCGACGTGAGCGGCCGGGGGAGATTGGTGGGCGGATCGGTCGCGGCGGGCGGCGCCTCCGCGTCGTCACGGCTCCGGGCAGCCGCGAAGAGCGCCGCCCGGTCCGCCTCCCCCAACCCGAGCGCGTCGGCGAGCTGGCGCACCGTCACGAAGTAGGGGTGCGCGCGCCGGCCGCGCTCGAGATCGCTGATCCCCCGCGCACTCAGTCCCGCCCGCTCGGCCAGCTCCTCCTGCGTCAGCCCGGTGGCCGCACGATATCGTTTGAGCACATCGCCGAATGTCGCCGGCGGTTCCAGCACCTCCGCTACCCTCCCCGCTTCGAAGCGCGCCGTCATTCTACGCGACACCGGCGGCACACCCGAGCGCGTGGCACGTGCGTGGGAGGTGCGTGGACAGCGCGTCTGGCGCGGACGCCCTTCTCCCCGCAGACTGGAGCCCGTCGGCCAATGGGATCAGTAGCGGAAGGTAAGGCGAAATGGCATCGAATCTCGCGACGCGTCAGGCATGTTCGTACCTGGTGCCCGGTGGGGGCGAGCGGTTCCACATCTTCGACGACGAGGTCGCCGTCAAGGTGGACGGCACGGAAACGGCCGGCGCGTACGCGGTCGTGACCATCACGACCGCACCGGGCGGCGGTCCGCCGCTGCACGCGCATCCGGGCCCCGAGACCCTCACCGTCCTCTCCGGCGAGTTCGCGTTCACCCAGTGCGACGCCAACGGGGCCTCGACCTTCCGGGCCGGACCGGGCGCCGTGGTGCACGCACCGGGCGGCGCGCCGCATCGCTTCGAGAACGTCAGCGCGACGCCCAGCACGTTGCTGATCGTGTTCGAGCCCGAGGCGCTGGAGTTCCTCCGGGAGGCCGGCACCGCCTTCCCTCGAGGCGCGGAGCCGAATATGGAGACGATGCTGGCGCTGACCGCGAAGTACCACATCGAATCGATCTACGGGGGGGAGGGGACTCGTCCGGAACCGCCGCGAGACGGTGCGACGAGCGAGCAGGCGCGAGCGCTCGCCTGGCGCTTCAGTCGGGCCAACGACGCGCTGATCGAGATGATCGCCCGCTGCGGGCCCGAGCAGTGGCGGGCGATCTGTGCCGACACCGGCTGGACCGTCGGGGTCCAGGCGCACCACGTCGCTTCCAACCATGGCCCACTGGCCACCATGTTCAAGCAGATCGCCGAGGGACAGCCGCCGACGCCAATGACCACGGAACTGCTGGATGCGGTCAACGCTCGCCACGCCCGGGAGTTCGCGAACGTCACGCGAGCGGAGACGATCGCGCTGCTGCGGAAGGGCGGCGCGATGGCGGCCGAGACCTACCGGCGCCTGACCGACGCCCAGCTCGCGCGTACGGGCACCATGCTGGTCGGGACGCCGCCGTCGAGCGTCGCCGGCCTGATCGCGTACCTCGCCATCGGCGAGATCGAACGCCACGGTCAAGCTATCCGCGACGCGATCGGGTAGAGAAGCCGCAGAACGCCACCGACCCGTGCCGCTCCGCTGGCGGCACCGTACGGGGGAAAGAAGGGTGATGCAGAGATAGGAATTGTTGGAGCCGCCTTCCGTTTCGGCGTCTAACTCGCCATACTCCACCGATGGTGGCACTCCCGGGGCAGCCCGGACCGGGCAGTGGAGACGAGCACAGTGACGCTTGCCTACAGACGGAGGGCAGGAGACCGACGATGATTGCCGAGCGCCCCGCAGCCGCCCCAGGGATTCTCCTCATCGAGGACGAACAGGACATCCGCGAGTTCATGCAAGCGGGCCTGGAGGACGCCGGGCTGGCGGTGACGGCGGTCGCCGACGGCGAGCAGGCCCTGACCTGCGCGACGGCGCACCGGCCGGCCGTCGTGGTGTTGGACATGCGCTTGCCGGGCATGACGGGGGAAGACGTCGCCGGGCGCCTGCGGGCCGTGCTCGGTGCGACGCTGCCGATCGTGGTGGTGACGGCCGTCGCCGACCCGCAGGAGCGGACGGAGCGCGCCGGGGGCCTGCTGTACCTGCGGAAACCCTTCGAGATCGACGAGTTGGTCACCGCGGTGCGCGCTGTCCTCTCCGCCGTCTCCCCCACCGCATTAGCAGGCCGGTCACACCAGTAGCCGGAACACGAGCGAGCGGGCCCCGGCGCGGCGAAGTGCCCATGGCCCCGCCCTTCGCCGCCATTCCGCAACGAGGGCCGCGGCCTGGCCCAGATGGGCTACCGATGCCGGCCGGCACGTCACGCGTTCCCTCTTGACATCGTACGCCGCCTCGTTGCTGGACAATCCCTCCTGGTAGGGGTGTTCCTCTGTGCGGAATAGTAGTACGAAATGACTAGGCCCACGTCCCGGTTTTACGGCCATTTCGCCCCGTAGGTCGCCAATTTCGGCACAATGAACCGGTAGACTGCCGGGTTCGTGACGGAATAGCGCCCCTTCGAAGGCGTTACTCGTGAAAGAGAAGTGTCCGTGATCTGGATCAAATCGTGGCGCGGGGTGCTCGGCGCGGCCCTGCTCTCGCTGCTGGTCGGCTTCAACATGCTCGTGCCGACGGCACCGGTGGCGTCTGCCGCTCCCGTGCCTACCGGCCTCCCCACCCACTTCGGCCTCGGTTTGGCGGCTGAGCCGGACGCTACCGGCATCTACGGCTGGATGCCGGACTCCGCCATTCCCTGGGACTACGCCTACCAGTACCTCGCCGGCGGGGTCAACACCGGCAGCGGCTGGGAGACCTGGAACAGCGGCGGGCAGTTCCCCCTCTACTATGCCCAGGGCGCCGCGTCGCACGGCTACCTTCCGGTCTTCAGCTATTACGAGCTCCTGCAGAGCAACGGCAGTTGCGGCAGTTGCGGTGAATCCCAGAAAGACCTCTCCAACCTCAACAATGCGAGCCTCATGGCCAGCTATTACCAGAACTTCGCGCTCCTCATGCAGCGGTTAGGGTCCGGCACGTACGGCGGGATCACGGGTTATGGCAAGACGGCCATCGTCCACGTCGAGCCCGACCTCTCCGCCTATGCCGAGCAGGCGGTGCTGAACATCGGCTCCGGCTGCTCCGGCTACTGCACGGCGACGGGCAACAATCCGGCCTTCCTGCAGGCCGCCGTCGCCTCCTCCGGTGACGCCGATGTCGCCGCCTACCCCAATACCTACCAGGGCTTCAACTGGGCGCTCTTGCACCTGCGCGACCTCTACGCCCCCAACGTCTTGCTGGCGTTCCACGTCAGCGACTGGGCCACCGGGACGGATATCGGCTCCAGTAGCAGCACCAGCCTCGATGCTGCCGCGCTCGGCCAACAGGCGGGGAGTTTCGCCGCCCAGGCCGGCATCACCGGCGTGCCGGCGGGAACGTCCAGCTATAACCTGCTCTTCAACGACGTCTCCGATCGCGACGCCGGCTACTACAAAAATGTTTACGGCGACGCAGCCGCCTGGTGGGACCGCCTCAACGTCGGCTTCCCCAACTTTCACCGCTGGGAGAGCTACCTCGGCGCCGTGAGCAGTGCCGCCAACCGCTCGGTGATCGTCTGGCAGATCCCGCTCGGCAACCAGTACTACGCCAGCGAAAACAACACCAACGGCCACTACCAGGACAACCGAGTGGAGTATTTCATGGCTCACCTCGGCGAGCTGCAACAAAGCGGCGTGATCGGCCTGCTATTCGGCGCGGGCAACGGCGGCAGTACGGTGCAATACGACGGTATGGCCGACGGCATCACCAACCCAGCCAGCTTCTGCACGACCGACGGCGTGAGCAGCGGTACCGTCTGTAACAACCACACCAGCGCGTACTCCGACGACGACGGCGGCTACCTGCGGACCGAGGCCCAGGCGTACTACGCGGGTCTGGGCAACACCAGCACCACCTCCGCGACCAGCACGACGGCCAGCAGCACGACCAGCACGACGAGTAGCACGACGTCCACCTCAACCGCGACCAGTACGTCCAGCACCCCCAGTACGTCGTCCACGAGCAGTACGACGAGCACAACCACGACCGCGGCGCCAACGCTGACGTTCTCCGGCACCGGCGCCTCACCGACCGCCGTGTCCGCCCGCCAATACGAGACGCTGACCGGCAGCATCACGAGTAACCAGGCGCTGACGGGCGCGACCGTAACCTACCGGGTGGTCACCGCGGCCGGGCAGCAAGTCTACTCCCGCTCGTGGACCGGGCGGTCGTTCCGTGCCAACACGGCCCACACGTATAGTGCCTCCTGGAGGGTGCCCCGTTCCACGGCGACGGGCGTCTATACCTTTCAGATCGTCGTCACTTCGAACAGCGGAGCAGTCCTGGCGAGCGATCTGTCGGCGGGACAGTTCACGGCGCAATAGGGGCCCAGCAGACGCCGAAAGAACACTGCTTCCTGGGGAGCACAGAACACCGCGGGGCCTTGCTCACGCGCTGCAACGCTGACCAGCGGCCGCGCCACCCCCTACCGGGCGCGGCGGCTGGTGAAGCGCAGCGGGTCGATGAGCAACCCCGCCGCGTCGAGCGGGGTAGGGGGGCGACCGTGGTACGCACCCTCCTGAACGTCTTGCTGGTCGGCGTGCCGATCGCGGTGCTCGGGCGGGCCCTCGGCTGGGCGCCGGCGGTGGTGTTCGGCGCAAGTGGGCTGGCCATCGTGCCGCTGGCGATGTGGCTGGGGCGAGCAACGGAAGAGCTGGCGCTGCGCGCCGGTGCGGCGCTCGGCGCGTTGCTCAACGCGACCTTCGGCAACGCCACGGAGATCATCATCGCGCTGATCGCCGTCCACGCCGGCCTGGTCGACGTCGTGAAAGGCAGCCTGGCCGGCTCGGTGATCAGCAACCTCCTGTTCGTCCTCGGCCTGGCGCTCCTCACCGCCGGCATCCGCGACAAGCACCCCGCCTTCAACCGGACGGCGGCGAGCGCGGCGGGATCGGCGATGGCCCTCGCCGTCATCGGCCTCGCGCTCCCGGCCGCCTTCGGCCTCACCATGCACCCGACCAACCCGGCGGCCGAGGAGCGGTTGAGCCTGGTCGTGGCGGGGTTCTTGGTGGCCGGGTACCTGCTGGGCCTGCTCTTCACCCTCGTCACCCACGCGCACCTGTTCGCCGCCGAGGC
>JAICXR010000490.1 GCA_025980355.1 Chloroflexota bacterium
AGACATAGGCGGTGGGCGCGCCGTCGACCATCGGGCGGTCCGCCAGGAGCGCGATGCGGGCTGCAGCCCGCGGATCGTCCAGATCGGCTGCCGCCAGCACATGGTTGGGCAGGTAACGGCTATAGACCTCCTGAATGAGGGCGTCCGTGGCGGGCGAGGCGAGCGGTCCGATGATCGCGATCTCTTTGGGTGTGCCCAGCGCGAAGTCGGCGGCGCAGAGGAGGCGGCCGAAGCTGCCGGGATACTGCTGGACCGTATCGGCGATGGCGCTCAACCAGGCATTGGCCCGGTCGCCAATGTCCGGCTGCTGGGTCAGCGCGGCGAGCCGCAGCAGGATGTCGGCGGCGACGGAGTTGCCGGAGGGGACGGCGTTGTCCGTCACCTCTTTCGGCCGGCGGACCAATTCCTCGTGGTCGTCGCTGGTGTCGAAGAAGCCGGCGCCCTCGTCGTCGGCAAAGTGGGCCACCATCTCACCCGCCAGGGCCCGTCCCGCCTCGAACCAGCGGAGGTCGAAGGTGGTCTCATAGAGGGCGAGCAACCCATCGGCGTAGTTGGCGTAGTCTTCCAGGTAGCCGTTGAGGTGGGCCTGGCCCTTGTTGTAGGCGTGCAGCAGGCGTCCCTTCACCAGCATGTGGTCGAGCACGAACTCGGCGTTCCTCACCGCCGTGTCGCGGTAGTCGGCGCGATTGAGGGCGGCGGCGGCTTCGGCAAAGGCGCGCAGCATCATGCCGTTCCAGGAGACGAGCACTTTGGTGTCGAGGCCGGGCGGCACGCGCCGCTCTCGCGCCGCGAGGAGGAGCGGGCGGGCCCGGGCGACGGCGGCGAGCACGTCGTCTTCCGGAATCCGCGCCATCGCCGCCACGACGTCGAGGTCGCGCGGGCAGTGCAGGATGTTCGTGCCCTCGAAGTTGCCGCCGACGGTGACATCGTAGTACAGGGCGACGATGCGGGCATCGGCCGGCTCGAGCACGCTCTGGAGCTCTTCGAGTGTCCAGACGTAATACTTGCCCTCTTCGCCTTCGCTGTCGGCGTCCTCGGCCGAATAGAAACCGCCCTCCGGCGAGGTCATACGGGACCGCACGTAGTCCAGCGTCTCCTCGGCGATCCGCCGGTAGAGCGGCTGGTGCGTCGCCTGCCAGGCGTTCAGGTAGAGGCGGGCCAACTGGGCGTTGTCGTAGAGCATCTTTTCGAAGTGGGGCACGAGCCACTTGGCGTCCGTGGAGTAGCGATGGAAACCGCCGCCGAGCTGGTCGTAGATCCCGCCGCGAGCCATGCGTTCCAACGTCCGCTCCACCATGGCGAGCGCCTTCACGTCGTCGTTGCGCTTCCAGGTGCGGAGCAGGAAGTCCAGGTTCATCGGCTGCGGGAACTTCGGCGCCTGGCCGAAGCCGCCGTTGGCGGCGTCGTAGCCTTCCGCCATACCGGTCGCGCAGCGGTCGAGGAAACCGGTATCCAGTTGCCGCTCCCCCGGCCGACCGGCCAGGCGGCGGCCCAACTGGGAGCGAATCTGTTCGGCGCTTTGCACGATCTCTTCCCGGCGCGTGGTCCAGGCGTCGTTGACGCTTTCCAGCACCCGCCGGAAGCTGGGCATGCCCTGCCGTTCCTGGGGCGGGAAATAGGTGCCGCCGAAGAAGGGGACGCCGTCGGGTGTGAGGAAGGCGGAAAGCGGCCAGCCGCCGCGGCCGGTCAACGCCTGCACCGCCTCCATGTAGATGCTGTCGATGTCCGGGCGTTCTTCGCGGTCCACCTTGATATTGACGAACTGGCGGTTCATGATGTCGGCGATCTCGGCATCCTCGAACGATTCCCGCTCCATGACGTGGCACCAGTGGCAGGCGGAATAGCCGATCGAGAGGAAGATCGGACGGTCTTCCTGGCGCGCCCGCTCCAGCGCCTCGCTGCCCCAGGGATACCAGTCCACCGGGTTATGGGCGTGCTGCAGCAGGTAGGGGCTGGTCTGCCCGGCCAGTCGGTTGGTGTGCTGGTGATCGTCCCGCGTCGCGCGCTCCTCGGCCATCGTCGTCTCCATCCGCTCCGGCGTCTGTCGCATGATAACCGTGCAGGTACGGCGTGCAGCACGGGGGAAGGTGCAACGCGCCGCGGGCCCGGTATGATGGTGCGGAAGCAGGTCAGGCAGGAAGGAGACCTTTATGGCTCTAACCGAGCAAATCGCTCCGGCGGTGAACCGTCGCCGCTTTAGCGTGGCGGAATACTACCGCATGGCCGAGGCCGGCATCCTGCACGAGGATGACCACGTCGAATTGATCAATGGAGAGCTTATTCAGATGGCCGCATCGGGCGCCAAGCACGCGGCGTGTGTTGACGCCTTGAACGAGTCCATAGTCGGGCTCGTACGCGGTGAGGCGCGCGTCCGGGCGCAGAACCCGATCCACCTCAATGACCTGACCGAGCCTCTACCCGATCTAGTCGTAGCCCGCCGGGGCCGTTACCGTCAGGCGCACCCGACGCCGCAAGATATTCTGCTGTTGATAGAGGTGGCGGATTCTTCCCTGGACTACGATCACGATGTGAAGCTGCCGCTCTACGCCACGGCGGGGATCGCCGAGGGTTTCGTCGTTGACACGGTCCACGACATCGTTGAACGATTTACGGAGCCGGGCGACGGGCGGTACCAGCGCGTCGTCAGCGCCGGTCGGGGTGAGACACTGACGTCCAC
>JAICXR010000296.1 GCA_025980355.1 Chloroflexota bacterium
CACCTGATCCCCGGCGACCCGATCGAGGCCTTCATCACCAGCCTGCAGCAGAACTACGTCTACAACGTCAGCGCCGGCACGGCGGTGATCGACCACTACAAGCAGGTGTTCGGCTTGCAGGGGAACATCTTCCAGCAGTATGTGCATTACTTGTATCAGGTCGTCGTGCAGCACGATTTGGGGCCGGCCCTGTTGGACTACCCGACCCATTCACAGGTGATCATCTTTCGCGCCCTCCCCTGGACGATCGGACTGCTCGGCCTTTCGGCCGTCCTGTCCTGGGTGCTCGGCCTGCTAATCGGCGCCGTGATCGGCTGGCGGCGGAACACGTTGAGTTCGCGTTTCCTCACCAACGTCTCGCTCGCCTTCTCGCACGTACCGTACTTCTTCGTCGCCCTGATCCTGATCTTCTTCTTCGCCTATCGCCTGGCGCTCTTTCCGTCCCAGGAAGGGTATGACGCGGGCACGCCACCCAGCCTCTCCCTCGCTTTCCTAGGCAGCGTGGTGCACCACGGGCTCCTGCCGGCGGTTTCCCTGGTCTTCATCAGCACCTGCAACTGGATGCTCTCCACTCGGCAGTTGATTATCTCCACCCTTGGCGAGGACTACCTCACCTTTGCCGACGCGAAGGGTCTCACACCGCGGCGCATCCTGCTGAGCTATGGCCTCCGCAACGCCTATCTGCCGCAGATCACGGCATTCGGTATCTCTCTCGGCTTCATCGTTAACGGCAATGTGGTCGTTGAGCAGATCTTCAACTACCCGGGCGTCGGCCACTTGCTGGTCGAGGCGCTGGCGGTGCTGGATTTCGACACGATCCAGGGGATCGTCATGCTTTCTATCTTTGCCGTCTTGACCGCCAACTTGCTCATCGACCTCATCGTGCCGTTACTGGACCCCCGGGTCAAGTTTGCCCGCTAGCGAACGAAAGGACCGATCACCCATGCGCGCCCTTCGCCGGCTCTGGGGCACGAGCGGCACGTTTCAACTCGGCGTCGTGCTGCTGGCCATCCTGATCGCCCTTGCCGTGTTGCACCCCTTCCTCAACTGGCTCATCGGCGGCGATCAAGATCCCATCGCCTTGAGCGCCTTCGACCGTTGGGAAGTCCCGAACGCCTACCACTGGCTGGGGACCGACCGCTATGGCCGGGACATCCTGGCGATGTCGCTCACCGGCCTGACCACCTCCTTGGAAATCGCCGCCATCGCCGGGTTTCTCTCCACGTTCATCGGCGTGATCGTCGCCTTTGTGGCCGGCTATAAGGGGGGTTGGATCGACGCCGTGCTGCGGACGTCGACCGACATGTTCCTCGTGATCCCGACCTTCCCGCTCCTCCTCACCCTCTCCGCCTACGTGCGGAACGTCTCCTTGCTGACCATTGCCTTGATGCTGTCCGCCTTTAGCTGGCCGTTCGCCGCCCGACCGATCCGATCCTATGTCCTCAGTCTGCGCAGCCGGCCCTACGTGGAGCTGGCGCGGGTGACCAATCTGAACGACTTCCAGATCATCTTCCAAGAGCTCGTGCCGAACCTCCTGCCGTATCTCGGCGTCGGCCTGGCCAACGCCGGGCTGGGCGCCGTCTTCGCCCTGGTGGGTCTGGAAGTGATTGGCCTCGGACCGGCGAACGTCATCGACCTCGGTATCCTCATCCAATATGCGATCAGTTGGGGAGCGATGAGCCTGGGGGCCTGGCCGATCTTTGTAGCGCCGGTCGTGTTCCTGTCGTTTGTCTTCATTTCCGTGAATCTCATCAACGTCGGTCTGGAAGAGATCTACAATCCGCGCCTACGGGGCACCGCCGGGGCGTAGCCAGGCATGGGAACACCGACCGGCTGGGAAGGATGACCGTATGGCGATCGATCAGTCCGTGCTCCTCGGCGAGCGCCCGAGCACGGTAACGCCGCTCGTGGAGATCGAAGACTTGCGCGTTTTTTACCGGACTGTGTCCGGTATCGGCAGGGCGGTCGATGGCGTCAATCTCACCATGCAGCGCGGCGAAATCCTCGGCATCGCCGGCGAATCCGGCTGCGGCAAGAGCACCCTGGCGAACGCGATGTTGCGCCTGACCCGTCCGCCCGGCTACATCAATGGCGGTCACGTCCACTTCCACCCGCGCAACGGCGACCCCATCGATCTGCTGACCGTCGATGACGGCGCGCTGCGCCGCCTCCGCTGGAACAACCTTGCCTACATTCCCCAAGGCTCAATGAACTCGCTCAACCCTGTCATGCGCATCAGCGACCAGTTCGTCGACGCCATGCAGGAGCACGGCTACGATGGTCGGGCCGCACAGGCCAAGGTGCCGGAGTTGCTTCAGATGGTCAACCTGGCGCCGTACGTGGCGCGGCTTTACCCCCACGAGCTGTCCGGCGGGATGAAGCAACGGGTGATCATCGCCATGGCGATCTCCCTGGACCCCGATCTCGTCATCGCCGACGAGCCGACCACGGCGCTTGACGTCAATGTGCAACGCATCATCATCCAGACGCTGGCGGAGTTGCGCGACCGGCTCGGCATGTCGATCATGATCGTCAGCCACGACATGGCCGTCCATGCGGAACTGGTGGACCGCGTCGCGGTGATGTACGCCGGCCAGATCGTGGAGGTGCGTCCGGTGCGCCAGGTCTTCAAGGAGCCGCTGCACCCGTATACGCAAGGATTGATTGGGGCCATCCCGCAGGTGGGTGGCACACGGGTTCGGCTGGAGGGGATCGGCGGTAGTGCCCCCAACCCGACCCAGTGGCCGGAAGGCTGCCGCTTCCACCCGCGTTGCCGTTTCGCCACCGCGTATTGCCACGCGGTCCACCCGGAGCTCTTGCCGGAGCCGGGCAAAGCCGCCGATCCCCAGGCGCCGCCCGCGCTCGTCGCCTGCCACCTCTATCACCATGCGGCAGAAATGGGAAGAACCGATGGCCGATAGTGGGAAGCTCATCGAATTGAGCGATGTCAGCCAGGTGTTCCGCGGCGCGGCATTCCGCCAGGTCGGCGGTGAGTTGACGGCCGTCGACCGGGTCTCCTTCAAGTTGACCGCCGACCCGCCACATATCACCAGCCTGGTCGGTGAAAGCGGCAGTGGCAAGAGCACCATTGCCCGGATCATTCTCGGTCTGCAACGCCCGACCAGCGGCCGCGTCACCTATTACGGCAAAGATATCTATGACCTGCATGGCGAGGAATTCCAGCGCTACCGGCGCGACGTGCAGGCCGTCTTTCAAGACCCGTACGGCATATTCAACCCGTTTTATCGCGTGGATCGAGTCTTCTGGACGGCGATCAAGAAATTCAAGCTCGCCAAATCGCATCAGGATGGCGACAATCTGATTGCGGAGGCGCTCGAAGCGGTCGGCCTGCGCCCGAATGACGTATTGGGTCGCTATCCCCATCAAATCAGCGGCGGTCAGCGTCAACGCATCATGCTGGCTCGCACCTACATGTGCCGGCCCTCCTTCATCATTGCCGACGAGCCCGTGTCGATGCTCGACGCCGCCGTACGGGTATTGTTCCTGAACGTCCTACTCGACTTCAAGCAGAAGTACGGCATGACCACCCTATTCATCACCCACGACCTGTCCACAGCCTACTACGTCGGTGGGGACGCACTGGTCATCTCCAAGGGCCAGATCGTGGAACGAGGAGCAGTAGACGACGTGCTGGTTCACCCGACGCACCCCTATACGCAGATGCTGCTTTCTTCCCTTCCTGCGCCTGACCCGGACGCGCGTTGGCACGACAAGCTCGACGAAGCTGAGGTCGCCCAGCTCGCCGCCACCGAGACCGACGTGCTGACGGTGGAAGGCGTCCCCACGCCATAAGCCGACGACCGGATGTCCGCTACCCTGACCCGGTAACCACCACGATACGTAGAGGCGAAGACACGATGCAAGAGAACGGACTCGCTCGCTCGGCTTAGCCTTTAGCCTTCTACGGGATCCTGGTCGCCTCGGCGGAGCCGCGCTAACTCCGCCCGCAGCCGCGCCGCTTCCGCCTCGGCCTGCTGCAGCGCCTGCTCCGCCCGGAAGCGCAGGATCTGCTCCTCGCGCAGCAGCCGCTGCGCCTCGTCATAGCGCAGGGCCGGTTGCCCCGTCCGCGTATCGACCACCCCGATGTGGTCGTCCACCAGCCGGAAGGCCACCGGCAGCAGGCGACTCGCGATTCCCCCATCGGCCCGCCGCGGCAGCGGCACTCGGCTCCCATCCCGCCGTAGCGCCCATCCCTGGATTCGGGGGACGCCGTAGGTCCCGTCCGGGTCGAACAGGAAGTATTCCTGGACCCCCAACTCGGCGTAGCGCCGGGGCTTGTCCACCTGGTCCGCGTCCTCGGAGCTGGGCGAGAGGAACTCTGCCAGCATCTCGGGCGCCTTGCCCACCGCCCAGGGCAGGTACTGGTTCACGCCCCACTGGTGCGCCAAAAGGTCGCGGGCGATCAAGAGGTCGGGCAGCAGCAGGTCGCGCTCGTTGGCCGGGTCCATGCGCAGCCAGCGATCCTTGGAGACATAATGCCCGTCGGGGTTGAGCAGATAACACAGGGCCATGAAGCAGTACGCCTGCTCGTCGGAATGCGGGTCGGTCGCCAAGGGCTCGTCCTGCTCCTCCCACCCCTCCAGGTGCATCGGGTCGGGCAGGACGGCGCCCGGAATGGCACGTACCATCGGACCCTCCTCGCTGGCGCTCCACACCAGCCGCGCCGCGTCCAGCATAGCACCACGGGCTTGCCCCGCCGGGTCACGGCACCGATGCGGCATCCGTGCCGCTCTGCTCCACACTCTCCATACACTTCGTCTCGGATGATCGAATCGCAGCATCTAGGATCGCCATCGCGTCCAAGTTGACGGCCACTTGCAGGGTCTCGTGCAGGGGCTCTCCCGTCTCCAGGTGATGCACGAACTCTTCGGCCAGGGTCGTACGACCAGGCGGTAAC
>JAICXR010000024.1 GCA_025980355.1 Chloroflexota bacterium
ACCCCCGTGGTTTTTTGTCCCCGTTGTCCTGTGGGGGGGGCGCGCCCCGCCCGGCGGGCGGCCCGCCACCCGCCTCGCTCCTCAGTGCGAGGAGACCGGCACCGTCACCGAGCTCGCGATGGCGTTACTCGGTAGGCCCCCGATGTGCTGCACCTGGTTGGTGAAGATCCCGTAATACTCGTTACTGATCCGATTCGCCGCGATACTGACCTGAGCAATCGGCGCGGCCCCCGGGTCGCTGATGACCGCGATGCCGGTGGGCTGGGGCGTCACCCCTGCCACCCCCTCTTCCGGGTCGGCCCCGTTCCCGGCGATCGTGTTGCTCGCGATCGTGTTGCCGTTGAGGTTCTGGTCCGGTGTGTGGCTGTGGAGCACCACGCCCGGCAGTCCGTTGTCGATCAGGGTGTTGTTCGCCACCGTGTTGTCGTGGGCGGCCCCACCCGGCGCGGCGGCGAAGATGCCGACGCCGCCCCCGCCATGCGGCTGGCCGTTGCGCTGCGAGATGTTGTTGATCACGGTGTTGCCGTAGATCCCGCCGACGCTCGGGGCGACCGGCGACCCGGGCTGGACGACATGCGAGGCGAGGGTGATCCCGCAGTCCAGAGCATTGTCCTGCACGGTGTTCGCGACGATCGTGTTGCCGTGCGTCGGGCCGGTCTCGTCGGTGAGCAGGATGCCCCCGGCGTTGTTCTGGACCAGGTTGGAGGCGATGGTCGAGAACGCCGTCCCGAGCAGGTGCACCGCTTCTCCGCAGTCGAACGCATCGAACGGGAGGGCGCCGGGGCAGCTCGGGCCGGCCGGGTTCAGGCTCCGGTCACTGTTGCTAACGACATTGTTGGCTACCAGGACGTGCGCGTCATTCTCCAGGAGGATGCCCTCCAGGTTGGCATTCTCGACCGTGAAACCGGAGACGACGGTGGGAGAAGTCACGCCCTGGATGACCAGGCCGTTACTCAAGCCGGTGGCGTCGATGATTGTCGCGGCGGCCCCGGCCCCTTGCAGGGACAGGCGCTTCTGGATCTGGATATCTTCGTGATAGGTCCCTGCCGCCACGTTCACGACCCCGCCCGCGGCGACAGCGTTGACCGCCGCCTGGATCGAGTCGAAGCAGCCCCCAGTACCCCCGGGGTTCACGCAGGCCACGCCGCTGGCGGCGAGGGCAACCGGCGTCCCGAGCGCCAGCGGCCCGAAGATGAGGGACAGGACCATGAGACTCGTGCGGATGACGCGAGACATAATCTACCTCCGAAACACCGATCGTCAACACTGATCGTCCGTAGCACCGTTGCCGTTCGCCTTCACCGAGTACCCGAACTGCTGCGCCTGCTGGCCCGGTCAGCTCCGCTCCTTCCTAGCCGAGGGGCCGTCTACGCTTCTTCGTTCGTTATGCCGCGGTACGGCCGGCGGGCTCGGCAACCGAGTATACGCCTAGCCGAACGGCGGTCAAGTCTCCCCACCCATCCCGTAAACGTTCGCCACGTTCGCCAAACGATGCTGCTGGCGAACCCGCGCTGCGGGACCAAATCAGACGGCGACCGGAACAAGGTTGGCGAACACGGAAGACCCTTCCTCTAGGTATGTCGCCGGATGTCGCTCGCCGACCACCGGCAGCGACGGCCCGCTCCTCGATCAGCCGCTTGTTGCCGTATCATGGCGCCGATGAAGGAGAGCGCCATGGCCGGCGTTACGCCCCAGCCGCTTGTCGCGCGCGTTGCGGCGCTGCGCGACGTCTTCGGACGGCAGTTCGGCGCCGCGCCTACCGTGGTCGCGCGCGCTCCCGGGCGCGTCAACCTGATCGGCGAGCACACCGACTATAACGACGGCTTCGTCTTCCCCATCGCCATCGACCGCGATACCCTGGTGGCGGCGCGGCCGCGGACCGATCGCCAGGTGCGCCTGTATTCCGATACCTTACGCCGCGCCTCCCAGTGGTCGCTCGACGCGATTGAGCCGTCCCGCGACCAGCCCTGGAGCAACTATGTCCGGGGCTTGACCCGCTTCTTGGAGGAGGAAGAGGTTGCGCTGCCTGGCGCCGACCTGGCGATCGCCAGCTCAGTGCCGCTGGGCGCCGGCGTCTCCAGTTCCGCCGCCCTGGAGATGGCCGCCGGCACCGCCCTGTTGGCCCTGGCCGGCGTGGAAATGGAACCAAGCACGCTGGCGATGCTCTGCCAGCGCGTGGAGAACCAGTTCGTCGGCGTCAACTCCGGCATCATGGACCAGTTCATTTCCGGCCTCGCGCTCGCCGACCACGCCCTGCTCCTGGACTGCCGTTCCTTGCGCTACGAGCACGTCGCCCTCCCCGCCGACCACGTCATTGGCGTGGCCGACACCGGCGTGAAGCACGGGCTGGTCGCCTCCGAATATAACGCTCGCCGGGTCGAATGCGACGAGGGTGTGCGGCGGCTTCAGGAGGTCCTGCCCGACATCCGGGCGTTGCGCGATGTCAGCCCCGAGCATTTGGCGACGCACGCGACGCTGCTGCCGGAGCGCGTCGCCCGGCGCAGCCGCCACGTCGTCGGCGAGAATGCCCGCGTCTTGGCGGCCGTCGACGCGCTCCGTAACGGCAATCTCGCCGCCGTTGGTGAACTGATGTACACCTCGCACGCCAGCTTGCGCGACGACTACGAAGTGACGGTGCCGGAGCTCGACGTCCTGGTGGACGCGGCCCGTGGCGTCCGCGGAGTGGTCGGCAGCCGCATGACCGGGGGCGGCTTCGGCGGCTCGACCGTCACCCTCATGGAGCGCCGGGCGGCGAGCCAGTGGGAGCGTAGCGTACGCCGCGCCTTCCGGGAGCGGTTCGGGCGCCCCCCGGCGACCTTTATCACCGCCGCCGCCTCCGGCGCCGGCCTCGTCTTGTCGTAGTTGGTCACGGTGCGCCGTCCGGAAAGCGCCGCAGAACGTGGCCGAACGCTCGTCGCCCTGCTGGCGCTGCTCCTGATCGCCTGGGCGGCGCACTGGCACACCTTCGGGGTCTCCGAGCTGGGTCAGGACGGCTTCCTGTCAGCCGACCTGGCCTGGGGACCGTTGCCGGCCATGCTGACCTTCACCGCCCACGACGTCCATCCCCCGCTCTTCTTCGCTCTGCTACACTGGTGGTTCGCCCTCGCCGGGATGCACTATCTCACCGCTAAATTCCTCCCGATCGCCGGTAGTATGTTCGCCCTCGCCCTCCTGTACGAGATTGGCGCGCGGCTGGCGGGGCGGGCCGTCGGCCTGCTCGGCGCCGGGCTGCTGCTCGTCTCCTCCTCCGCCCTGCTGCTGGCGCCGACGGTTCGCCCCTTCACCCTCGCCCTCTGCTGCTCGCTCTTGACGCTCGTCATCACCCTCTTGAGCCTCCAGTCGGGGCTGCCCGTCGCCCGCCGGCGGCTCCTCTGGCTCGCGCTCGCCCTCAGTACCGCTCTGGCCCTGCTCGCCTGGTATCTCCAGCCGTTCTTCCTGGTTCTGGAAGCCTTGCTGCTGTCCCGCTCCCCGGCAGGAGGTAGGGTACGAGCCGCCGCATCGTGGCCCTGGCTCGGCGCCCTTGCCGCCGGCTGCCTGCTCGCCTCCCCCTGGTATGCCTATGTGCTGCCGTTGCTCTGGTCCAAGCTCCACGCCGGCGTCGACGTCGTGGGTACTGCGCCGACGCTGCCCGCCCTACCGGCCCTGGCGGCAGGATTCGCCCGAGGCGTTGTCGGTAGGAGCGGGGGTATGCTGACCGCGCTGGCCGTTGCCGGGTGGCTTGTCGGCCTGGTCATTGGCCTGAGGTGGTGCCGGCGGTGCTCCAGCGATTCCGTGCTCATCAGGGCGGACGTATCTTCCCCGGCAACGCGCCGCCTTGCCACGTTGGCGTTGCCCGCCGGCCTGTTCCTGGGCAGCGCCGAAGTGCTCGCCATCTTGCTACGCTGGCAGCACCCGGACGCCTTCGGCCGCTACCTGATTGGCATCCTGCCCTTCGTCGTCCTCCTGCAGAGCATCGCCGTGCTGAAGGGGCCACCAGCGCTTCGATGCCTGGCGCTCGTCGCCCTCCTGCTGGCCGTCGCCGGGCAGCTCTCCTGGTATGCCGGCCTGGTGCGCGGCACGGCGATCGATTGGGACAACGATCCGGTCTTCGCCGCTCTTGCGGACAAGACACAGGCCGGTGACGGCCTACTCTTCTCCGACCACGCGCGCCGCGCCCAATACGAGTTGAACCGGCGATTTTTCAAGCCGTTGCCCGCCGCGGTGATCCAGACCGCCGGGGACACGTATCTGGGGGCGACGCCGCAACAGGCGGAGCAGACCGTGGCGGGGCTGGTGCCGAAGGTCCACCGCATCTGGTACCTGGAGAGCGCGGAGCTGCCGGCGACGCCGGGGATCGGCCGGGCCGCGCTCGCCCAGCAGGCGTACGTTCTCTCCGTTCGCCACGTGGCCGACACCGATGTGCAGCTCTTCCTGACCCAGCCGCCGACGGCGCAACGCCAACTCGCCGTCACCCTGGACCAGGCCGTGACGTTGCAGTCCGCCGCCTACACGGCGACGACCTCCCCGGGCGGCGCCGTCACGGTCCGCCTCCTCTGGCGCGACGAGCATCCCCTCGCTCAGTCCTATTCCGTCTTCGTCCACCTGGACAGTGCCGCCGGGACGCTCGTCGCCCAACATGACGGCATCCCCGTGGCCGGCCTCCGGCCGACCAACACCTGGCACCCCGGCGAGACCGTGGATGATCACCATGCGCTGGAGCTACCCCCCGACGTGCCGGCTGGCGACTATCGGCTCGATGTCGGCCTCTACCAGGGCCAGCAGCGCCTCTCCCTTCCCGACGGGACCAACCAGGTGACAATCGGCGTGGTCCACGTCGCCCGGCCCGCGTGATAGGGCATCGTCCGTGGCCGCCGCGCGAAGGGTGGTCTCCCCCGGTATGATGTCGCGCAGGCACTATCGGTGACGCGCAACGGAGCAGAAGCCATGGCCGCACGACCAACCTCTGTACCCTTCACCGTCGAGGAATATCGTGTCTGGGAGCGGGCGAGCCAGGAACGGCACGAGTACATTGATGGCCGTGTAACGCTCATGTCCGGCGGAACTGCCGACCACAGCGTTTTATGCGTCGGCGTCGGAAGTCTGCTGCGTGCGCTGCTACGCGGCGGCTCGTGCCGCGCTTATAGGTCCGACATGCGCGTGCGGCTTTCCGCGACCCGCTATGTCTATCCCGATGCGTCCGTCAGTTGTGATCCGCTGCCGGTGGCAGAGGTGTACGATGGCATCGACCTGGTCGGCAATGAGGCCGGCACGTAGCTTCGCTCGGACGAAACCACAACTGGCGCGGCGGGTTGCCGACCGCGCCGTGACGGTGCATAATGGGCACGTGGCGATGAGATGTGCACAGCATGTGCAGCCTCTCGTGCTTGGCCGAGCCCCGCCACACCGATGGCCACAGCTTGGAGTCAGGAGGAGCAGCACGCAATGCCGGACATCACCGAAGCCCAGGCCCGTATCGCCGTGGACGCAGCCGTGCGCAAGGCACAGGAGTTGCAGACGCGCATGGATATCGCCATCGTGGATGCGGGAGCCAACCTCAAAGCGTTCTTGCGTATGGACGGCGCCTGGCTGGGGAGCATCGATATCGCCATCAGGAAAGCGAAGACGGCTCGTTTTTTCGACATGAACACCGGCGAGATCGGCAAGGTCTCCCAGCCCGGGGGCTCGCTCTACAATATCGAGCACTCGAACGGGGGGCTGATCACCTTTCCGGGAGGCATCCCCTTGCGGGATGGGCAGGGGACGATCATCGGTGGCATTGGCGTGAGCGGCAGCAGTGTCGAGAACGATCATGCGGTCGCGGAGGCCGGTGCCAAGACCGTGTCCTGAGGGCGCGCCAGCGGCATCGTTCTCTGCACGGCTTACTCCTTCAGAAACCTTCGGTCAGGAGACGCCGCCGCAACGCTAACCTGCCCTTATGCAGCCGCGCTTTGGCCGCGCCGACGTTGATGCCGAGCGCGACGGCGGTCTCGGCCAGGCTCAGGCCGCCGAGATAGAAGAGCTCCGCCGCCCGGCGTTCTCCCGGCGGCAGTTCGCTCACTGCTATGCGCACCGTTGCCGCTGACTCGCCCACCTCCACCATGTGCGCCGGCTCCGGGTCCAACGCCGGAGGCTCCCCCACCGCGCGGGACGCCAGCGACGCCTCGAAGGAAACCAGGCGGCGCAGCGGAGAACGCAGGTGGTGGCGGCAGAGGTTGGCGCCGATCGCCAGGAGCCAGGCGCCAAAGCGTTCCGGCGCGGCGAGGCGCGGCAGGCCGACCAGCGACTCTACCGCCGCCTGCTGCGCTACGTCTTCCGCCAGGCACCAATCACCGAGCAGGCGCCGGCACAGCGCCAGGAGACGTCGCTCATAGCGACCGTACAGCAACGCAAAGGCCCGCCCATCGCCGGCCCGTGCCCGGCGCACCAAGGCGGCGTCATCGGCGGCCTGAGGGAGCGACGCTTGGACCGACCAGGGATCATGCCCCCGCCATGACGTCACGAAAGCGGCGGTCTTCGAGGGTTCCCTCCGCCAGTAGCGCTGCCGCCACCGCCTCAACTCGCCGCCAGGTGCCGGCATCCGCCAGCAGGCGAGCGGCACGTTCTCGCCCGTCCGCGAACAGCTGCCGGCCCTGAGCCTCGTCGATGCCGGCAGCAACGATCAACCGCTGCGTCCGTTCACGGTCGCTGGGCATAACCCACTCACCGCCATCGAGCCGTCGCTGGGCCTCCTCGCTGGCCAGTTGTACGACGACCTCCTCGGCGGGGGAAAGGCCCGGATGCTCGGATAGCTTGACATGACTGCGGGCTTCGGGGATGGGTACGATACTCACCCGCTTAATGTCCACGCCCAACTGTGCGGCCAGCACCGCGTGTCCCGCCTCGTGGAACGCACGATCACGATCGGTGAACGCGGTCGTCTCTGCTGCCATCGCTTTGTCCTTTCAGTTCGCTGTACCGAACGTGCTCGGTTGCGGTATTCGTGCTGCCGCATACATGGAGTGCCGGATGGACGGCTGCAGGTTATCTGTGGCGATAGTATCAGGCAACGCCGGGGTATCCTCCTTGCGGGGTATGACACCGGCGGTGCTCGTCGCCATTGACAAGCGCACCGCCAGCCGTTAGCCTCGTCCCATATGGTGACACGCGTCGCCACCAGCGAAAGGAGGCCTGCGATGTGTGAGTACACGTCTGGGTCTGCCTCCGGTACGGCAAGGGGTCGCTCGGCGTCCTGACCACGGCAATAGTGCCGTCGGTCGCGCACCGCTACCCAACCTTCTCCGGGGTTTCCCCATCACGCGAGTCAGCCTGACGTGCTGCTCAGTCGGTGATGCAGGGAAACACGTGATGAAGGTTGAGGTACTATGCCCTCGATCAATCCCCGAACGCTCTTTGCTACCCTCTCGACGCAACTGCAGGCGGCCGTGTACCTCTGGCGACGGTCGCTCGCCCTCGTCCTCGCCGCGGCGCCGAAGCAGACCGCCGCCCTGGGTGCCGTCATGCTGTTCCAGGCGGTGCTGCCCGTCGGCACGCTGTGGGCCTCGCGCGGCGTCGTCAACGCCGCCGTCCGGTCGTTCAATGGGACTGGACCAGTCGCCAATGGCGGTCCCGTCCTGCCGTTCGCCGGCTGGGTCGCCGTGGCCGTTAGTGCGATTGTCGCCCAGCAACTGCTCGCGCCGTGCTCTCAGGCCGCGCAGGAGGCGGTGAGCGACCGGCTCCAGGCCCACGTCAACGGCGAGCTGATCGCCGCCGTGAATCGCTTCCGCGGCCTCGCCCGTTTCGAAGACCCCGATTTCGCCAACCACCTCGCCACGGCGCGACAGCAGGCGGTGGGCGGCGCGTTCAACCTGCTCTACTACGGCGGCGGTCTGGTGGGTCGGCTGTTTACCATCGTGGCCATGGGCGCAACCCTCTGGCGCTTGCAGCCACTCGCGCCGTTGCTCGTGATCCTGGTGTCGTTGCCGCAGGCCCTACTCCAGTACGGCGCCGACCAGCGGATGGCCGAGCGCATCTATCGCCAGAGTGAGGACGGCCGCAAACTGCACGTCTATCGCGACGCCGTCCTGGGCGATGGGCCGGCAAAGGATGTCCGCCTATTCGACCTGGGGGCGTTCTTCCTTCGCCAGTACGACCCGGTGTTCGCGCGCATGACGGCGATGATCGGGGAACAACGTGGGCGGCTGTTGCGCCGAATACTCCCGGCCATTGTCCTGGCAGGCGTCGGGGCGGCGGCGGTCTACCTCTACGCCGTCCGGCGCGTGCTCGACGGCAGCCTCTCCTTGGGCGACCTTGTCCTTTACGGCGGCGCATTGCTGCAATTGGAAGCGGCGCTGCTCACGGCCGGCTGGAGTGTCGGCCTGTTTGCCCAGTACTTCGTCTGGTTGCCGAGCTTGTTCGTCGTCCTGGACGCCGAACCGGACCTGCCGCTGCCGAGCCGGCCGGTCCCCGCCCCGCGCCCGGTGCGCAGCGGGCTGGTGCTGGACCACGTCTCCTTCCGCTATCCCGGTACCGCCGCCGAGGTCTTGCGCGACATCTCCCTGACCCTGCGCCCCGGCGAGCGGCTGGCGCTGGTGGGGCGCAACGGCGCCGGCAAGACGACGCTGGTGAAGCTGCTGGCCCGCCTCTACGACCCCACGGAAGGGCGCATCACCCTGGACGGCGTGGACCTGCGCGACTACGATCTCGACGATCTGCGTCGCCAGATCAGCGTCGTGTTCCAGGACTTCGTGACCTACCAGCTCACGGCGCAAGAGAACATTGGACTCGGCAACGTCACCGACCTTGGAGACCGCGCCAAAGTCGCGGCGGCAGCGCACAAAGGTGGCGCGGTGTCGCTCATTGAGGCCCTGGCGGGCGGCTATGACGCGCAGTTGGGCCCTCAGTTCGGCGGCGTGAATCTCTCCGGCGGCCAGTGGCAGAAGATTGCCCTGAGCCGCGCCTTCATGCGCCAGGCCCAACTGCTGATCCTTGATGAACCGACCGCCGCCATGGACGTCCAGGCGGAATACGACGTCTATCTGCGCTTTGCCGAGCTCACCGAAGGCGCGATGACCGTGCTCGTGAGCCATCGCTTCTCCACCGTGCGCATGGCCGACCACATCTGTTACCTCGCCGATGGCCGGCTGACGGAGGAAGGGACGCACGACCATCTCATGGCCTGCGCTGGCGGCTACGCGCGCCTCTATGGCTTGCAGGCGAAGCTCTACCGGGACGCGGGGGATGAGGAGATGAGGAGATGAGGAGTGATCGCCGCACCACGGCGGATGCCGTCCGCCGCGCGCGTTCGCTCGCAGCCGACGTGCGACGGCTGCTCATTAGCGTATCCACGCCCCTGCCTTCACATGAGGTTTTCCGCCGATCCCCCGATCTGCCGATCATCCCCTCGCCTCTGCGTACGCTCTGGCGCACCCTTGTCCTGATCTGGGAGGCGGACGCCATAGCAGCTCTGGCGCTGATCCTCACGATGTTGCCCATGAGCGGGTTGCCCCTAGCGCTAGCCTGGCTCTCCAAACTGATTCTAGATCGCTTGAATGCGGTGGTCGTGCTGCACCAGCGTTCGGCGGCGACGGTCGATGCGGTCCTTCTCGTGGCGGCTCTCTATGTGAGCTTACAATTCCTCGGTCGCTTGCTCGATCCGATCGAACGGCAGGCGGAGAGCCGCTTGGGTACCGGCATCAAGAGCCTGGTCGATCGGCGGACGATGGCGGCCGGCGGCGCCATCCCCGACCTTGACCACTTTGAGCGCAAGGAGTTCCACGACGAGATCAATTTCCTCTTGGGGGAAATTGGGCACCGCCCGACGGTCCTGGTGCATTACCTGCCGTTTATGGCCCAGCATCTGTTGACGGCGCTTGGCTCGGTGTTGCTCCTTGCCCACATCTCGCCCTGGCTCCCTCTCGTGCTGATCGTCTGTACGGTCCCTCAGGTCGTGGTGCAGGAGCGGCTGGACGAGGCCGAAGTCCAGGGGATCACCCACCGGTCGGACGCGGCGCGCATGATGGCCTACTGTGCTAATGTGATGACCTCGGCGGGCGCGGCCAAGGAGCTGCTCGTCTTCGGCGTCGGCCCCTGGTTCCGGCAGCGCTGGCAACGACTGTCCGACGCGGCATTGATCGAAACGGCGCACCTCCGGCGTGTCCGATTGGTCACCACTGCCGGCGTCGTGCTCGGCTACGGCGCGGGACTGGCGCTGATCTATGCCGGCGTTGCCGCCGGGCTGGGCAGCCACCGCCTCACCGTCGGCGATTTCGCCCTCTACCTCAGCGTGGCCGCCGGCCTCCAGCAGACCCTATCCGGCCTGGGCGGCGGCGCGACGATGACCAGGATCGCCCTGCGGCTCATGGCGCGCTGGTTCGCCTTCCTTGATGAAACCCGCCCCAGCATCGCCGTAGCGCCGCCGGGCGTCGGGCTAGCTACACCGCCCCGCTTCCACCGCGGATTGGAGCTCCGCGACGTGCAGTTCACCTATCCCGGCCAGGCGCAGCCGGTGCTGCGGGGCATCACCTGCATGCTCGGTGCCGGAGAGACGGTGGCGCTGGTGGGGGAGAACGGCGCCGGCAAGACGACCTTGGTCAAGCTGCTCACGCGCCTCTACGATCCGACGGCGGGTGAGATTCTGTTGGACGGCGTTCCCCTGGCGGCCTACGACCTCACCGGCCTTCGTCGCCGCAGCACGGTCCTCTTCCAGGACTTCGCCCATTTTGCCCTGAGCGCCCAGCACAACATCGGCGTCGGTGATGCGGACGCTGCCGACGACCGTGCGCGTGTGATGGCGGTCGCCAGCAGAACCGGCGCCGACACGGTACTTGAGAAGCTGCCTCATGGGCTGGACACGCCGCTGTCGCGAGTCTTCACGGGCGGCGTGGACCTCTCCGGCGGGGAGTGGCAGAAGGTGGCCACGGCCCGCGCCGCCATGCGCGACGCCGCCCTCGTCATCCTGGACGAGCCGACGGCGGCCCTGGACGCCCAGGCGGAATACGAGCTCTTCCGCCGCTTCCGGGAGCTCGCCCAGGGGCGGACGGTGCTGCTGATCAGCCACCGCTTCTCCACCGTGCGCATGGCCGACCGCATCCTGGTGCTGGAAGATGGCGCCATCATCGAGGATGGATCGCACGAAGCGTTGCTAGCTCTGGGCGGGCGCTACGCCACGCTCTACGAGATGCAGGCGGGGCGCTACCGTTGAAGCCACCGCGCGCCGGGTCCCCCTCAGCCGGCGGGATGCGGCTTGGTCGTGGTAGCCGGCTCGTTTATGCTCGGCGCCTCACTCCGACTTACCTTCCAAGAGAGCGCGCAGTCGTGCCACCTCGGCCTCCGCTTCCCGCCGAGCGGTCGCTTCCCGCTCGGCGCGCTCGGCTTCCCGCTCGGCGCGGGCAGCTTCCCGCTCGGCGCGGGCGGCTTCTCTTGCTGCTCGCGCTGCTTCCCGCTCGGCGCGGATATCGGCCGACTGACGAGCGGCCGCCTCCTCTGGGAGGGAGGGGAGCAATTGGCCCCGCTGGTCCACTACCCGCAGCCAGGGCGCCTCGCGGATGATCAGCCCCAGTCCGCCCAAGGCTCGGCTCCATAGCACGCCGCCAGCATCCGTGCTCCAGAGCGCCCACTGCCCGGCGGTGTCGCGGCGGTAGCCGAACAGTTTCGGCCCACCGGCCGGTCGGTAAGGCCAGTAGATGGCGTACTCTTCCACGCCCATTGCGGCGTAGTAACCTACCTTCTGGCCGTAGTCCGTGTCCCGCTCCGCGCTGTCCTGCGTCACCACCTCCAACACGAAGCGCGGCGGCCGCCCTTCAGCCGGTATGTCCCAGGTGGTCCGCCACGCCTCGTCTGCCTCCACGACGAAAAGGTCCGGACCGAGCGTGAGCGTACCCTGTCCCCCCGGCTTTGGCATTCGCACCCCGAGTTCGCTGGCGACGTGCCAGCCGAGGCCCTGCCGTCTCGCGTGCAACTGGAAGATGCCGACGAGCATCTGGATAACGTAGAACTGGAACTCCGGCATCGTCATCCAAGGCGCCTCATTCGTATCGTCCTCGGCGGCGAGCAAGAGCGCCGTGATCTCTTTCTCCCGTTCGGCCAGACTGGATCGGCTCATCGCTCGTCCACCCCCTTCGCCTCGGCACTGCCTCCGACCAGACTCATTCTAGCGCGCCGCTGGCGAGGTATTTCGCCATCGTCGGCATGGGAACAGCCAGCGACCACCGTCGCGCCGAAGCAAGCAACGATGCTGGCAATTGCTGTGCCTATCGGGGATGATGGTTCTTGGCGCCCCGCCCGACAAACGTGGCGCTCGACAGGAGATCGTCGTGCCACTGACCGTCACGCTGAGCCGGTCGCCTGCTGCCGACCTCGGTTTCCTGCTGCACAAGCACCCCGATCGGGTGCAAACGTTCGGCCTGTCGTTCGGGCAGGCCCATGTCTTCTACCCGGTGGCCGAAGCGGAACGCTGCACAGCGGCGTTGCTGGTAGATGTGGATCCGGTCGCCCTCGTACGCGGCCGGCGCGGCGCCGCCGGTGATGGGCTGCTCGATCAGTACGTCAACGATCGTCCCTATGCCGCCTCCTCGCTGCTCAGCGTGGCAATCGCCGATGTCTTTCGCTCGGCCCTGGCCGGCCGTAGTCACGAACGCCCGGAACTGGTCGAGGAATCGTTGCCGTTAGAGGCGACACTGGCGGCAATTCCTTGCCGGGGCGGCGAGGCGGTGCTGCGCCGTCTCTTTGCACCGATGGGCTACGCGGTGACCGCGCAGGGCTATCCGTTGGACGAGCGGTTCCCGGTCTGGGGCGCCAGCCCCTACTGGACGCTGACGCTGACGGGTCGCCAGCGTCTCCAGGACCTCCTCCGCCACCTCTACGTGCTGATTCCCGTCCTTGATGACGACAAGCACTATTGGGTCGGTGACGACGAGGTGGAGAAGTTGCTGCGGCACGGTGAGGGCTGGCTGGCCGCACACCCGGAACGCCAGTTCATCGCCGACCGCTATCTCAAGCACCGGCGGCGCCTTGTCGACACCGCCGTCGCCCGCCTGACCGAAGGCGAAGGGGGTGTCGACGATGGGCCAGGCGCCCTGCCCGAATCGCTGCTGCCGGCGGCGGAGCCGGTACTGAGCTTGCACCAGCAACGCCTGACGGCGGTACTCGCCGTGTTGCAGGGCAGCGGCGCCCGGCGGGTGCTCGACCTCGGCTGTGGCGAGGGCCGCCTCTTGCAGTTGTTGCTGGCCGACCCGCCCTTCACGGAGATTGTCGGGCTCGATGTCTCGGCGCGCGCCCTGGAAACCGCCGCCGAGCGCCTGCGCCTGGATCGTCGGCCCGAAGGGCAGCGCGAGCGCCTGCAACTCCTCCAGGGCTCGCTGACCTACCGCGACCGCCGGCTGGCCGGTTACGACGCGGCGGCGGTCGTCGAGGTGATCGAGCACCTGGATCCGACGCGCCTCACCTCCTTCGAGCGCGTGGTGTTCGAACACGCCCGCCCCGGTCTGGTCGTCATCACGACGCCGAACATTGAGTACAACGCGCTGTTCCCAGGATTGCCTGCCGGTCGCTTGCGCCACCGCGACCACCGTTTCGAATGGACGCGCGCCCAGTTCCAGGCCTGGGCGGAGGACATCGGGAATCAGTATGGCTACACGGCGACCTGTAGGCCGGTGGGGCCGGAGGACCCGGATCCGGGGGCGCCTTCGCAGATGGCCGTGTTTCGGCGGAGTACGGCATGACTCCCCTGGCCATCCCCGACCTTTCCCTCGTCGTGCTCATCGGGCCGTCCGGCGCCGGCAAGTCCAGTTTCGCGCGAGAGCGTTTCCGGGCTACCGAGGTCATCTCCTCCGATGTCTGCCGGGGTCTGGTGGCGGACGACGAGAGCGACCTTTCGGCGACCACCGATGCCTTTGAGGTGCTGCATTTCCTGGCCGCTCGGCGCCTGGCACGGGGCAAGCTCACCGTGATCGACGCGACGAACGTGCAGCCGGAAGCGCGCCAGCCGCTGGTCGCCCTGGCTCGAAGTTTCCACTGCCTGCCGGTCGCCATCGTCTTCGATCTGCCGGAGCGCCTCTGCCTGGAGCGCAACCGGCAGCGGCCGGAGCGCGACTTCGGTCCGCACGTGGTCCGCCGCCAGCACGAGCAGATGCGCCGCTCGCTCCGCCACCTGCAACGCGAAGGCTTCCGCCACGTCTTCGTGTTGCGCTCGGTGGAGGAGGTGGACGCCGCCAGTATCGAACGCCAGCCGTTGTACAACGACCGCCGTGCGGAGCACGGACCGTTCGACATCATCGGCGACGTGCATGGCTGCTGCGACGAGTTGACGGCGCTGCTGGCGACGCTGGGCTACGAGCCGGCGGAGCTGGCTGGCGAAGGGGCGCTGCGCGGCCCGGTCTTCCGCCACCCGCAAGGCCGTCGCGCCGTTTTCCTGGGCGATCTTGTCGATCGCGGCCCCCGGGTGCTCGCCACCCTCGCCCTGGTACGCAACATGGTCACCGCCGGCAGCGCCTTCTGCGTGCCCGGCAACCACGACAGCAAGCTATTGCGCAAGCTGCGCGGCCGCGACGTGCAGGTCACCCACGGCCTGCAACAGAGTCTGGCCGAGTTGGACGCGCTGCCCCTGGAGCAGCGCGAACCCGCCATCCGGGCGGTCACGGAGTTCTTGGACGGCTTGATCAGCCACTACGTGCTCGATTCCGGCAAACTGGTCGTCGCCCACGCTGGGATGAAGGAGACGATGCAGGGACGCGGCTCCCGGGAGGTGCGTGAGTTTGCCCTCTACGGCGAGACGACCGGCGAAACCGACGAGTTCGGCCTGCCCGTGCGCTATAACTGGGCTGCCGACTATCGCGGCAAGGCGCTGGTAATTTACGGCCACACGCCGGTGCCGGAACCGGAGTGGTTGAATGGCACGATCAACATCGACACCGGTTGCGTCTTCGGTGGCCGGCTGACCGCCCTGCGCTACCCGGAACGGGAGCTGGTGTCCGTCCCGGCGGAGCGCGTCTATGCCGAGCCGGTGCGCCCCTTCCTCCCCGACGTCGCGCCTCCCGCTACGCTCAGCGCCCAGCAGCAGCACGACGACCTGCTCGACCTGGAGGACGTCACCGGCAAGCGGCTGGTGAGTACGACGCTTCTCGGCAACGTCACCATCCCGGAGCCGCAGGCGATGGCGGCGCTGGAGGTGATGAGCCGATTTGCCGCCGATCCGCATTGGCTGATCTACCTGCCGCCGACGATGTCGCCGCCGGAGACCAGCGGCGTGCCGGGGCTGCTGGAACATCCGGCGGAGGCCTTTGCCTACTACCGGAGCCAGGGCGTCACCCAGGTCATCTGCGAAGAGAAGCACATGGGGTCGCGCACCGTGGTGATCGTCTGCCAGGACGAAGCGGTGAGCCAACGTCGTTTCGGCCTGGCCGGCGGGGGCAGCGGCATCTGCTACACCCGTACCGGTCGCCGCTTCTTCGACAATGCCGGCCTGGAAGCGGCGCTGCTGGCCAAGATCCGGGCGGCGCTGACCCAAGCCGGACTCTGGGCGGAGCTGGCGACGGACTGGGTCTGCCTGGACTGCGAGTTGCTGCCCTGGTCGGCCAAGGCGCAGGACCTCCTTCGCCGGCAATATGCTCCCGTTGGCACGGCGGCCCGTGTGATGCTGGGACAGGCCGGTGAACTGCTGGCCGAGGCGGAACAGCGCGGCGCTGCCCTGACACCGCTGCTATCGCACTATCGGGACCGCGCCGCCATGGCGGGGCGCTATCGCGACGCCTACCGTCGCTACTGCTGGCCGGTCGAATCGCTGGCCGACCTGAAGCTTGCCCCGTTCCACCTCCTGGCGAGCGAGGGAGCGGTTCACACCGAAAGGGACCACCGCTGGCATCTGCAGATGCTGGAACGGCTGTGTCGGGCGGATGCCGGCACCTTTTTGCCCACGGCTTTCCAGGAGGTCGACGTCACCGACACGGCGAGCCAGGAGGCCGGCATCCGCTGGTGGGAGGCGCTCACCGGGTCCGGCGGCGAGGGGATGGTGGTGAAGCCGCTCCCGTTCGTCGCTCGCGCCAAGCACCGCCTGATCCAGTCGGCGGTGAAGTGCCGGGGAGTGGAGTACCTGCGCCTGATCTACGGCCCGGAATATAACGCGCCGGAGCATCTGGAGCGTCTGCGGTCGCGCGGC
>JAICXR010000476.1 GCA_025980355.1 Chloroflexota bacterium
CGGCCTGGGCGCCGGGCGGCACTTCGCTGCCCTCGTGCAGCCGGTCGACCTCTTGCCGACGCTGCTGGACCTCACCGGCGGCGCGGTCCCCGAGTTCTGCGAGGGCAGCACCTTGCGCACCGTGCTGGAGGGAGGGGCGTCGAGCCATCAGGTAGCGATCTCCGTCCCGCACCGCGGCGTCCCGACCATCACCTCCCAAGACTGGAGCTTCGTCTACGTCCCCCCCACCTCGGTCGGCGCGGCACGACCCGACGGCCAGACCAATGAGATGGTCCGACCCGGCGGCGCCGGCTGGACCCCGCTGCTCTTCGACCTCCGGGACGACCCTTTGCAGCAGCGCGACGTCCTGGCCAGCAACCCGGGAGTAGCCAGAGAGCTGTACGACGCCTTCGCCGGCTTCCTCAGTGCCCGTAACCCCGACCTGCTGGCGTTCTATCCCCCGCCTGAGTGGTAAGACACGTCCTACAGGGCTGCCGATATCCTCCCAGGCGCTATGTTCGGTGCGGCACCCGCCAATTCGCATGCCAAACGGAGTCGGGGGGAACGGGCTCCTGGTCAGGGAAGAGGTCTTGCATAGACTGGAACTCCCGGAGGCGCGGGCCCACCACTGTCTCCCACAGGACCTCGACCTGTTCAAAAGTCTGGAGCCTCTGCTGGGGCTGCCCGGCATCGTAGGCCGCCAGCAACTCCTGCGCCTTGTCGCCCAGCCAGCGCACCTCGTCGGCAACCATCCGTTCGCCCACGAGCCGGTTCGACTGGCGTGCGTTGGCGCCCATTGCAAAGTGCGGTCCATCATCTCCAACCGCCGGCAGCCGCGACACGTCGACGCCTTCCGGATGGAGCGCCCAGAGCAAGGAGGTTTCCACCCTTCCCGCGTGGTCGCCGCCGCTCCGGTTGTCACCAGCAAAACCGGGCTGGTTGGCCTCAAAATCAGGGAGGCCATACAGTCGCATGCCCACGTAGGGCTGGACAACCTCTAGGAGCGTCTTGAGATCCTGCCAGTTCGGTCCGTAATGGCCCGTGAGCAGAATCGCGGCGTGGAAGCCAAGGGCATCGCCCGCTCGCAACTGGTAGCAGACGTTCTTGAAGTGCACCCACGGGGGTACGCTGGTCAACCACGTCCGTTGGACCTGCCCGACGGCCCGGTGACCCCAAGCGGCATAGCCGCCCAGTTCATGGATGTGCCAGTAATCAGGAGGAGCGACGATGCCGCCGTGGGCCTGCGCGGCGGCGCAAGCAATAGCGTGCGCCTTCAGCGTGTCGAGGCCCAGCACGTTCTGCGGGCCGTGCGGCTCGCACAAGCCGTAGGCAAAGTAAACAAGCGGACATGTCCTGAATGCCGCTTCGAGTTCGTCATGGAACATTCGTTCCCAGCGGACCTCGCGCATGCCCGCACTCTTTCCTTTCTTTGCCGGAATCGCGCTGCGTTCCATCTACCGTACCATCGTTCCTCCCAAGACCATGAACGGTCTCATGGCGTATTGTGGAGTGTCGCCCGACTGTGCCGAAGGTCCGCGAGAAAATCCAGCAACAGCGCGTTGACGCGCTCCGGCCGGTCCAGGTGCACCCAGTGGCTGGCGTCCGGCAGCCGCTCGACGCGGGTGTGGGGGACGAGCGCCGGGTCCGGCTCGGCGAGCTCGGCCCCGAGGGAGCGGTCCTGCTCGCCCCAGATCACCAGCACCGGCGCCTCGATAGGCCGGATGCTCGCCCGGGCGCGCCCCAAGCCCTGGCGGAAGAGGGCGCGATAGTAGTTGATGCCGCCGGTCAGCGCCCCCGGCTGCCGTGCCGCCTCCACGTAGCGCTCGATGTCGGCCTCGCTGAACGCGCCCCGTCGCACCGGGTCGAGCCGGAACGGTCGGCGCAGAACGGCGAAGTTGTTGGCGCGTAAGAGCGCCTCCGGCAGCCGGGGCAACTGGAAGAAGAACATGTACCAGCTCTTGCGCAACTGGCGCGCCGTGCGCAGCGCGCGCAGCATGCGCGCCGGGTGGGGCACGTTCATGATCACCAGCCGCTCCACGAGCGCCGGATACCGCATGGCGAAGCTCCAGGCGACGGCCGCGCCCCAGTCGTGCCCGACGACGACAGCATTGGCCGCGCCGACTTCGCAGATCAGCCGCTCCACGTCGCGCGTCAGCAGGTCGGCGCGGTAGGCCTGGACGCCCGGTGGTTTGGAGGACCGGTGGTAGCCGCGCATGTCGGGCGCGACGACGTGGAAGCCTGCCTGGACCAGTGCGGGAATCTGATAGCGCCAGGAGTACCAGAAGTCTGGGAACCCGTGCAGCAGCACGACCAGCGGGCCGCTCCCGGCCTCGACGTAGTGCAGCCGGACGTCGCCCAGGTCAACATACCGATGGGTCAGCGGCGTCTCTTCCAACGTGGCGGGAACCATCGCGGCGTTCCTCCCTTCAGGGTGCCGGTCGCTGGTCGCCCAACGGGGTCGCTGTCGGCGCCGCGCGCAAGCCCTGATCCGGCCGGGTGCGGAGCGAGGGGATGAGCACGCTCGGTCGGAAGAGCGCGGTCGGCGGGGCGAGCAGGTGCAACACCCGCAGGAAGACGCGACTGACCCATCGGTTGTCCGTGGAGGCGGCGACCAGCCGGTCCAGGTAGCGGTGGAACAGCCGCGTCGGCGGCCCGGGCCGGGCGCCCTCCGTTGTGGGATAGCGCAGGTCCTCGCCGGTGGCCATCAACCAGGGGGTGGCGTTGCTGCGGGCGAGCCGGCGCTGGAACTGCTCGGCCAGGCACGTCCACTCTCCCCCGGGGCGGCGTC
>JAICXR010000084.1 GCA_025980355.1 Chloroflexota bacterium
AAGAGAAGGTGATCAACGACAAAGACCTGACGGGCAGCCAGGCCTGGCAGCGCCTCTTCACCGAGCAGCTTTCCGGTATGACCTACACCATCGAACGCGACGGTGAGCGCCAGGAACTGACTCAATCGGCGTTGCTCGCGCTCTACTACCAACCGGACCGCCAGTTGCGCCGGCAGGCGCACGACGTGTTCTACGACGCCATGGCGAAGAAAGGCGACGTCCTCACCTTCATCTACGAGACGCTCGTCCA
The DNA here is from genome assembly GCA_025980355.1 of Chloroflexota bacterium. GTDB lineage: Bacteria > Chloroflexota > UBA4733 > UBA4733 > UBA4733 > UBA4733. The sequence continues at coordinate 251 of JAICXR010000084.1, forward strand.
GGACAAGCTGACCATGGACCGGCTGCGCCGGTATGACGATCCCATGGCCGGTCGCCATCTGGCGAACGAGGTGGACCCGGAGGCGGTGGAGCAGATGATGCGCGTCACCGCCGAGCACTACCCGATCGCCCACGAGTACTTCGCCCTCAAGGGCAAACTGCTCAGCATCGAGCCGTTGGTGATTTACGACCAGTACGCGCCGCTCGGTGGCGAGGTGGCGCGGGTGACCTACGACGAAGGCCGCGAGCTGGTGCTGGAGGCGCTCGGCGCCGCCTCCGGCCGCCTGCGGGACATGGCGGCGCAGTTTTTCGAGCGCAACTGGATCGACGCCGATCCGCGCCGGGGCAAGCGCGGCGGCGCCTTCTGCATGGGGGTGTCGCCTAAACTCCATCCCTACGTCCTCTGCAACTACACCGACACCGCCCGTGACGTGATGACGGTGGCGCACGAGCTCGGGCACGGCATGCACGACTTGCTGGCCGGCGGTCAGACGATGTTCAACTACTATCCGGTGCTGCCCCTGGCCGAAACGGCGTCGGTGTTCTCCGAGATGCTGACCTTCGACCTCTTAGCGCAACGGGAGACCGATCCCCAGCGCAAACTGGCGCTTGTGGCCGGGAAGGTGGAAGAGATCTTCGCCACCGTCTTCCGCCAGAACGTGCTGACCCAGTTCGAGCGCTCCGCCTTTGCGGCCCGCAAACAGGGCCGCTTCACGCCGGAGGCGGTCGGCGACCTCTGGATCGCCGCCAACCAGCCCTACTACGGCGACACCGTGCAACTCACGCCCGGCTACCGCTGGGGCTGGAGTTACATCCCCCATTTCATCAACACCCCCTTCTACTGCTACGCCTACGTCTTCGGCGAGCTGCTGGTGCTGGCCCTCTACGCGATGTACCGCGAGCAGGGGCCGTCATTCATCCCCCGCTACCTGGAGATGCTCTCCGCCGGCGGCAGCGAAACCCCGGCCACGGTGCTCCAGCGCCTCGGCGTCGATATCCGCGACCCGAACTTCTGGCGTCTCGGCTTCGCCGAGCTGCGGCGCATGGTGGACTGGGTCGGGGAGCTGGCGGCGCTGCCGCCGCGCCTCGAATAGGAGCACCCCGGCGGCCACGGCGACGTTGAGCGAATCAAGGTGGTGGGCCATCGGGATGCGCACGGTCAGGTCGGCCAGCGCCGCCACGTCGGCGCTGAGTCCGTGCGCCTCGTTACCGACGATGACGCAGATCGGGCCGCGATAGTCCACGTCGGTATAGTCACGGTCGGCCTGCGCCACCGCGGCGATGGTGCGCATGCCCTGGGACTTGAGGCGAATAATGTCCGTTGGCGACGCCGGGGCCACCAGCGGCAAATGGAAGATGGCGCCGGTCGAGCCGGTGGAGACCTGCCAGACAAAGGGGTCGATCGTCCCTGCCGTGAGGAGCAAAGCGTCGGCGCCGGCCCCGTAGGCGGTGCGCACCAGCATGCCCAGGTTGCTGGGATTGCTGAGGTCGTTGGCGAGGACGAAGAGCGCCTGGTCGGTGACCGGCAATTCCGAAGGGGGAAGCAGGCGTCGCTCGACCAGCGCGATCACCTCCGGCAGGTACGCCCGGTCGACGATCGTCCGCATGATGCCCTCGCTGACGGTGGCGTACGGCACGTCGTGCGCGCGGATCGCCGCGCCGACGGCGGCGCCATCGGGACCGACGAGCAGACGCGGCGTCGTGAGCGCCAACACGACGCCGGCGTCGGCCTCCAATGCCCGCTGCAGGAGCACCGGACCGTGCACGACAAACAGCTTGGCCGCCGCACGGCCGGCCTCGCTCTTCAGGGAGCGCGCCAACGCCACTGCCGGGTGCTTGATCCCCTCGGCGCGCTCGCCGCGCAGGGTCCGCACCGCCTCCGGCAGCGATAGGAGGGCGACGGGTTGCCTGGGGATGGCGCTCACGGCGGGTACTGTAGCACGTGAGCCGGCCGCACGGTCGCTCGTCAGCCCGTCACCGCCGTCAACGGGAATGGTAGGAACGGCCTAGTGGATGGACCTACAGCAAGCGCCAGGGGCGGTATTGTTACCAACGCCCGCCTGATTCGTCGTCACTCACGAGGTAGGCTCTGCAAAGGAAGAATTGATGCCGAGATCAGGCGCCGCCCCCGCACTCACGTCCGTTCCCGAGGCCGGGGAAGCTCCTGGTTTTGAAGTGGCCTACTCGACCTATTTCCATCCGATCTGTGCCTACCTGCAACGGATGATCGGCAATCCCGACGACGCCTACGACCTGGGTGTCGCCAGCTTCGAGAAGGCCCTGCGCAACTGGGCGAAGGCCCCGCCGGACCATATCGCCCCGTGGCTCTACCGCATCGCCACGAACACCTGCCTGGACGAGCTGCGCCGGCGCAAGTTGATTCGCTGGCAGCCGTTCGAGAAGTTTGCCGCCGTCTTCCATCCCGGGCACGTGTCACACGACAACCCGGAACGCGACGCCATTCGTGGCGAGCAGCGGGCGCTGCTGCGGGAGGCGCTGGAACAAATCAGCCCCCGTCACCGCGCCGCCTTACTGATGCGGGAATGTCAGGGCCTCTCCTGCGAGGAGGTCGGTGAGGCGCTAGGGATCTCCAAAGAGGCGGCCAAGCAGCTTTTGTTCCGGGCGCGCCAGCAGTTGCGCACCGGCTACACGGCCCTGGGGGGCGAACCGCTCGATGGCTAAGGTCTTCTACCGCCCGGCGTGCGATGCTGCCCTCCTCTCCGCCTATCGCGATGAGGTGCTGGAAGCCGCCCAACGCCGAGCGTTGGAACAGCACCTGGCGACATGCCCGGCCTGCCGCCAGGAGTTGCTCCGGTACGAGCGCCTTGCCGACGGTCTCAGCCGGCTTGCCCTGGTACCGCGACGGCGGACGCCAAGCGCCGCCATGCTGCGCAGCGTCACCGCCAGCGCGCCCGGGAGACCATGGCCGGTACACACGGCACGTACCCTGGTCAGCGTCTCGCTCGCGGCGGTCCTGGTCGCCGTGGCCCTCGTCCAGCACGTGGCGCGGCCCACTCCTGCCATGTTTGCCGCCTATCCTCCTTCCGGCGCCAGCGACGTCTCGACCGACACCTCGATCCTGATCACCTTCCAACGTCCGGTCGACCAGGCGAGGGTCCAGCAGACACTGCAAATCGAACCGCCCGTGCCGTTCGATCTCTCCTGGCGCTCCTGGGAACAGGCCGAGATCATCCCCCTGGCCCCCCTGGCGGCGTCGACGACCTACACGCTCCTGGCAGCGATGCCGCCTCCGTCCGCCACTGCCACCGTGGTGGCGGTGCCGCCGTCGCCCACCGCGACCCGGGATGTCGTGCCCCAAACGCTGACGGTGTTCCACACCGCTCCCCGCACGGTGGCGGAAGGCGGCCCCGCCCCCGCCATACCACGGAGGGATCTCTTCACCGAGGCACAGCCGGTCGCGATCAGCCGGGTGGTGTTGTCGGTCCCTGCCACGCCGTCACCGGTACCGCTCCCCGAGGCCTCCAGCCCGTCGTCCCCGCCGGCCTCGCAACCGGCGGCCCCGGCCGGCCAGGCGGCCACGTCGGCCGCCGACGCCCTGGCCACGACGCTCCAACAGCCCGCCATGCTGCCGCCCTGCGCTCCGGCGGACATCTTCACGCCGGTCTACAGCAGCCGGGCCGACATCCGAACCGCCCTTGGCTGTGTCGGAGGGACGGCACGGACGGTCACCGTGACCAGCCAGGCCTTCCAACGAGGCGTCCTCCTCGCCGTAGCGCCCGACGACGCGCTCTATGAACTGACGACCGATGGGCTGTGGCGGGCGGCTCCGCTGAGCACGGGAGGCGGCTCCGGGGTGGCGGGGGCGGTCGCCGGTGCCGTCGGTCCGACCTTCCGCGCCTACTGGTCCAGCCACCCCGTGCTCCAGAGCAGCCTGGGGACGCCGCTGTCGGCGGAAGACGCCGGCCAGGGCCTGCTGCAGCCGTTCGCCCACGGCTTCATGCTCGCCGCCGCCGGGTGGACCTACGTTGCCGACGACGCCGGACAATGGCAGCGCCTGGTGAGCCTGATGCCGGGCGATGAAGGCGCACCATCCGACCCCGGCGGCTCCATCACCGGCGGCGTACCGTCATTCCCGCCATTGCGGCGAGCAACGGCGGGGCGTTAGGTTACCGCTCCGGCGCTTTGCGGGTGGCACGGAGGATGTTCAGGAAATACTGTTCCGAGTTCAGGTAGCTCGGGTTGCGCTTGAGGTGCCGGCCGACGTAGGCCAACGGGTGCAACTTCATCATCTCGCCGGCGATCTGCTCGCCCAATCGCGCGTTGTTGTACTGGGCGATAGCGAGGATCGGCTGCCGTTGAAACGTGAAGACGGCGTCGCACATCGCCTCATACTTCAGTATTTGCGCCGGCGTCGCCACATTATCCGCCAGCCAGGTCATTTCCATCGCCAGCCTGACCCCCGTCAGGTCGTCCCGCAGCGCCGCATTCACCAGATTGAGGTGGTTGGAGAGGAGGGCGAAATGGTCGAAGCGATTCTGGGAGAGGTACTCCGCGCGGTCGCTGGAAAAGACGAACTGCCCGGAGCGTTTGTATGCCTCGACGTCCAGCGGCACCAGTTTCAGCAGCGCTTCGATCTGGACGATGACGGCGGGTGGACCGACATAGACGCAGCGATCACGGTGGGGGAAGGGGCCGGCGGAGAACAGGCCGGCGGCGATATGGGCAACCTCCTCGGCTCGCGTGTACAACTGGCACACGTGGGAACTGCCGGGAACCTCCTCGCGTTTCCCAAAGGCCAGAACCTGCACCCGTCCCGTCCCTTTCCTGGCTGCCGTTGCGCACGGGGGCCCCAACGGACCCGCCCAATGTCCGCGACCGGGTGCAGCCCCCTTCCGCCGAGCAACGCCGCCGTCGGCTGAGTATAGGGAGCCACTTTGCGCCATGTCAAGGAAGCGATGGCCGCGCCGCGGACCGATTTTGACCCGGGAAGAGCCGGACAGGTAGCATGTTCATGTCCCGGTTCAGGAGAAAGATTGGTCGCTTCCCATGCTGTACAACGTCGCACAATTGCTGAAGTCGCCCGTGGGCGCCACCCGCGACTACCTGCTGGATGAGCCCTTCGGCGCCACCGAGGACGTGCCCTTTGCCGGGAAGATCCGGGGCCACGTGCGCCTGACGCACGTCAATAACGGCATCGTGGTGTTCGCGCAACTGCGCGGCCCCGTCACGCTCGTGTGCAGCCGTTGCCTGGAACCGTTCGTCAGCGACCTCGACCTCTCCCTGGAAGAGCGCTACATCCCCACGGTCGACATTTACACCGGCATCCCGGTCCACGAGGCGGAGGAGGACGAGGACGACGAGGATGTCTATACCCTGAACGCCCACCACGAACTCGATCTTCATGAAGCAATTCGTCAGCAGGCCGTGATGAACATCCCCATGCAGCCGATCCACAGCCCGGATTGCGCCGGCCTCTGCCCGATCTGCGGCGTCGACCGCAACGTGCAGCCCTGCACCTGCCAGGACACGCCGCCCATCGATCCCCGCCTTGCGGCGCTTGGCCGTCTGTTGCCGGCGGAGGGACGGGACGGGTGAGCGGCCCGCCGTGACGGGCTGCCCACGCTGGTACACTTGTGGGCCGTTGCTACGGCGTTTGACGTAGGCTTTGTAGCGCCCAGCGTGTTGGGCTCGTACCGCTCGGCCGCACTGCGTAGCGGAGACGCATGTGCTTGCTCAGCAAGGAGAGGATCGATCCGATGACCGGCGTACCGAAGAAACGCGTCTCCCGCGGCAAGCAGGGGAACCGGCGCAGCCACCATCGCCTGACGCTGCCGTCGCTGATGGACTGCCCCCAGTGCCGGCAACGGAAACTCCAGCACTACGTCTGCCCCCACTGCGGCTACTACCGGGGACGGCAGGTGCTGAAGGTGGACGCCGCAGCCACCCAGAGCTAGCGGCGAAAGGCGCCGGGTAGCCCGCGGTGTTCAGTCGATTGCTTGTTGCAAATCGGGGCGAGATCGCCGTTCGGATCGTTCGTTGCTGCCATGAGCTGGGGATTGAGACGATCTGTGTCTACTCGGAGGCGGACCGTGACAGCCTGGCGGTCCGGCTGGCCGATCATCCGATCTGCATCGGCCCGGCGCCGAGTGCTCGTAGTTACCTGCACATCCCGAGCGTCATTCAGGCTGCCTTACTGACGGGGGCGGAAGCGATCCATCCCGGCGCCGGCTTCCTGGCGGAGGATGCCCGGTTCGCGGAGATCTGCGAGCAATACGGCATCGTCTTCATCGGCCCGCCGGCGGCGGTCCTTAAGGCCGTCGGGGAGAAAACTCTGGCGAAACAGGCGATGCAGGCGGCGGGTGTGCCGGTGATCCCGGGCAGCCCCGAACCCTTGCGCAGCGTGGTCGACGCGGCGCGGGCGGCGGACCAGATCGGCTATCCCGTCATGCTCAAGCCGGCCGGCGGCGGCGGCGGCAAAGGCATGCGCATCGCCCGCACGCCAGCGGACCTGGAGCGGCTCTTCCCCCTCTCCCAGAGCGAGGCGGCGGCTTCGTTCAGCAATGACGGCATCTACCTGGAGCGCTACCTGGAGCACATGCGCCATATCGAAGTGCAGATCCTTGCCGATTCCCACGGCCACATCCTGGCGCTTGGCGAACGCAACTGTTCGGCCCAGCGCTTTCACCAGAAGCTCATCGAAGAAGCGCCCAGTCCCGGCCTCCCGGAGGCTGCGCGGAAGGCGATCTGGGCCTCGGCCGTGTGCGGCGCCCGTGCCATTCACTACTGCGGCGCGGGCACCATGGAATTCCTGGTCGACGAGCAGAACAACCACTTCTTCCTGGAGATCAACAAGCGCATCCAGGTCGAACACCCGGTGACCGAGGCGATCTCCGGCATCGATCTGGTGAAGGAACAACTGCGCATCGCCGACGGCGAAGCCCCCCGCCTGACGCAGGACGACGTCGTCCTCCGCGGGCACGCCATCGAATGCCGGATCAACGCCGAAGACCCCAGCCAGCGGTTCAAAGCCCAGGCGGGCGTCGTCAGCGGCTACCTGCCACCCGGCGGGCCGGGCATCCGGGTCGACTCGCACCTCTATGCCGGCTACGTCGTGCCGCCGTTCTACGACTCCCTCGTGGCGAAGATCATCGCTTGGGGCGCCGACCGCTCGGAAGCGCTGGCCCGACTCGTCCGCGCGCTGGACGAATGCTGGATCGAAGGCGTGACGACCAATATCGCATTCCAGCGCTGGCTCCTGGGCACGACGGCCTTCGCCGACGGCACCCTGACCACGGAGTTTGTCAGCCAGTCGCTCCTGGAAGGCGTTCCTTTCGGCCGCTCGGAAGCTGAAGACGAGGCGTGAGCACGATGACTGCGCCGAGACGAGACCCGCAATTTGCCGCCGGTCGGCGGCGAGCACGGGAAGCCGCCATGCAGGTCCTGTTCGAGCTGGATCAAACCGACCACCCCTTGGAGGTGGTCCTGGCCGACCGTCTCCAGGAACCCCCCGTGGACGAGCCATTGGCCGAGCCGTACGCGGACTTTGCCGGGCGCCTCGCCAGCGGGGCGTGGCAACGTCGCGAGGAGCTGGACGCCCGCATCGCCGCGGCCGCGCCGCAATGGCCGTTGCCGCAGTTGCCGGCGGTGGACCGGGCCATCTTACGGCTTGCAATCTTCGAGTTGTGCTTTGATAATGAAACGCCGCCGCGAGCCGCGATCAACGAGGCTGTCGATCTCGCGAAGGTGTATGGCGGAGAAAGTTCGGGCCGTTTTGTAAACGGCGTCCTGGGATCAATAGCCTCGCAAGTGGATAGGAGTGGCGAAGTTCATGGCCGTGTCGACCTATGATCGCCTGAAGAAGATCGTCTCGGAGCAGCTCGGCGTCGATGAGGCGGAAGTGACGCCTCAGGCGTCCTTCGTCGACGACCTCAACGCCGATTCGCTGGATTTAGTCGAGCTGATCATGTCGTTGGAAGAGGAGTTCGGGATGGAGATCCCGGACGAGGACGCGGAGAACATCCGCACCGTCCAAGAGGCGGTAGAATATGTTGATGAGCATGGCGCCTGAGCGCGGCGCTCCTCACCCACCAGCCGGCGACGTGGCGTAGCCTGAGTGCCGCCCCCGTGACCCGCAGGCTGCCATGCCACGAACGTTACGAAGGGTCAGACGATGACGAGTGGAGACGGCGAGCGCGTCGCACCGCCGCCGGAGATGGCGGCGGATAGCACCACAAGCGGGGCAGTGTCGGCCGCGGCGTTGTGCTACGACAGCGATGATCTGCTCACCCAGCGCCGCGGCGGATTGCCGGCGGACCGCGCGCGCGCGACGAATGGCCACACGGACCTACCGGACACGGCGGAACCTGACGTGGCCGGACCGCAATTCGCAGAAGCCGATGATGCGGCGCCACCGCCGTCGGCCGCTCCGGCGAGCGTCGACGACGCTTCACCGGAACCACCGGTGGAAGACGTTCCCGCCGTCGGGTCTGCCGCGTCTGAGATGGTCACGGAGCCGCGGCCATTTGCCGAGCCGGGGCACAGCAACGGCACGGTGGCCGTGCTCGCGCCGCCGACCGTTGCCGAGCAGCCGATCGTCGCCGTCCCGGCAATTGACGATGAGGTCCCGCTGCCTTCGACGCCAATTCCGTCGGACGAGGCCGAAGACGCTGACGAAGCCTCGTCCGTGGGGGCAATGAGCGCCGCGGCCCAACCCCAGGATCCGACGCTTGATCCTGCGCCCGTCGCCTCTACCCCGGGCGAAACCGCTTCATCGGCCGCCCAGGCGCCCGATGAAGCGAGCCTGGCTGCCGATGTGCTGGAACCCGAAGTGGACGAGGCACCGGTCCCGCTCGCGCCGCTCACGACGGACGCTCGGCCAGCGCCCCCTCCGGTGGACCCCGTCACGCCGACCGTACCGACCGTTGCGACCAACGGCTTCGCGCACCACGCGGCGGAGACGGCCGAATTCACCCCGGTGGCTTCGGACGAGGCCACGGAGCCCGTCGACACGCTCCCGCTGGCGCCGGACATTGCCCAACCGCCGGCGGACGAGATGATCGAGATCCCGATGCCGGTCGTCAGCGGCGAAGAGCAGCAGACGCTCGGTATTCCCGGCGAGATGGCAATGGATGCGCCGATGGGGGCCGTGAGCGCGCCCGAGGACACGCTGACGCTTGCCGCCGAGCCGACCACCATACCAGAGGCAGCCGGCGCCGAGACTGCGGTCCTGACCGAGCCCGATCTGCCGACCATTCCGCCGGTCGCCCCGCCGGCACCGCCCGTGGCCGCCACGCCGCCGCCGCCGCCCTCCGCACCGCCGCCCGACGAGGGCGAGGAGGAGGGTGCGACGATGACGATCATCGAGCACCTTGAGGAGTTGCGGCACCGCATCACGGTCAGCGCCATTAGCATTGTCGTCGGCGCGGTCCTCGGTTGGTTCATTGTCCCGCACGTCGTGCAGTATCTAGAACACGCCGCCCAGAAAATCGGCGGCAAGTTCTTCAGCCCGACGATTCTCGGTCCCTTCGGGCTGGAACTGAAGCTCTCCTTCTTGATCGGCCTGATCATCGCGTCTCCGGTCGTGCTGTTCCAGGTCTGGGGATTTATCGCCCCGGGACTCACGCGGCGAGAGAAGCGATACGCCTTACCGTTCTCCCTCATCGGCAGCGGTCTCTTCGCCGCCGGGGCGGTAACCGGCATCCTGATCGTGCCGCTGGCGATCCAGTTCCTGACCCACTTCTTCGCCGTCCTCGACCTAGAGCAGTTGCTGGACATCGACAAGTACATCATGTTCATCGCGCTCATCGCCGTCATCTTCGGGATCACGTTTGAGCTGCCGATCTTCATGGTCGGCTTCTCCTTGCTCGGGGTCGTCACCTCCCGCTACTTCATCCAGAAGTTCCGGATCGCGATCTTCATCATCTTCGGCGTGTCCATGGTGATCACCCCCGGTGCCGACTTGATCTCCCCGCTCGTGCTGGGCGGCTTCCTGACGGTGCTCTACTGGTTCGGAGTGCTCCTGATCCGGATCATCGGGCGGTAAAAACTGTCC
>JAICXR010000511.1 GCA_025980355.1 Chloroflexota bacterium
GCAAGCTGCTCACGGCGATCGCCAGCGGCAGTCCGCCCGACCTGGCCGCCGGCGGTCTCCCCTACCAGGAGCTCTGGGCGCGCGGCGCGGCGACGCAGCTGGATGACCTGCTCGCCAAGAGTAAGCAGATCGACAAGTCCGACATCCCCGCTGGCGCCTGGCATTCGGCGAGCTTCAAAGGGAAGACCTACGGCGTGCCGGCGATCGAAGCCTTCGCCCGCTTCGGCCTCGTCATGGACATGACCAACCTGCAAAAGTACGGCATCGATCCCAAGACGCTCTCCTCTGACTGGGACACCGTCACCCAGTTGCAGCAACAGTACACGAAGACCGCTTCCGACGGAAGCATCACCGAGCTGGGGATCGATCCGCTCTCCGACGAGGGCGGCAACTTCCGCGACGGCTTCTATTTCGGGTCGGCCTGGAACGTCACCTACTTCGACGAGGCCACCAACAAGTACAATTTCGCCAACGACGCGCTGGCCGACGCCCTGGCGACGGTGAAGAAGCTCTACGACGTCGCCGGCGGTCCGGCCAAGATCGCCGCCTTCCGCAAACAGCACGGGCAATGGAACGCGACGGCCACCGCCGCGATGCCGGCGGGGGTGGAAGACATGGTGATCACCGGCTACTTCGCGCCCGGCCAGCTCAAGCACACCGCCCCCAACCGGGAGTTCGCGGCGACCTGGGCGCCGGTGCCGACCGCCCATAAGGGCTTCAAGGCCCAGGTCATCGGCTCCCACAATCTGCTCATCCCCCAGGGGGCCAAGCACGTCGCGGAGGGATTTGCACTCACCGAGTTCATGGTCGGCGATACCGCCTGCCAGGCGCTGTTCGACGGTGAGGGCTTCCTCGGCGCGCGACTCTCATTCTTGAAGAAGATCGACGTCACGAAGTACCCGGGTCTGGACTTCTTCATCGCCTCCGCCACGCAGAGCGACCACCTCGGCGGGATCATCGTCGATCCGATCCTGAGCTACAGCTCCCAGCAATGGGGCGCGGCGATGACCGACGTGATCGCCGGAAAAACCCAGCCGCAGGCGGCGTTGCAGCAACTGCAGCAACAGGTCACCGCCGAGTATCAGCGTAGCTTCCCCCAAGAGTAGCGCCGAGGAGGATGATGACGACACGACCCCACCTGCTCTTTTTCAACCCCGACGAGTGGCGCAGCGACGTGCTGGGCCACATGGGCAACCGCGCCGCGATCACGCCGAACCTTGATCGATTCGTGGCCCAGGACGCCGTCTCCTTTCGCCACGCCGCCTGCCAGAACCCGGTCTGCACGCCCAGTCGCTGCTCCTTCCTCACCGGCTGGTATCCGCACGTGCGCGGCCACCGGACGCAGCACTACAAGCTGCAGCCGGACGAGCCCCTGCTGCTGAAGACGCTCAAAGCGGCCGGCTACTTCGTCTGGAATGCCGGCGGGGGGATCCCCGTCTCGGCCGATTATCCGCTCGATGCCTATTGCGACGTGCGCTACCGGCCGCCGCAACGGGCTGGAGCGGCGGCCCCGGCCAGCACCACCGACTGGCGCGGAGCGCCGGGCAGCGACACCTTTTATTCCTTCTACCAGGGGAAGATCGCCACGGCACCGGACAGTTCGCACGCCAACGACGGCGACTGGGCCACGGTGCAGGGGGCGCTGGAGTTCCTCCAGCACCTGCCCGCCGATCAACCGGTCTGCATGTATCTCGCGCTGCACTTCCCGCACCCGCCCTACCGGGTAGAAGACCCCTGGTACAGCGCCATCGACCGCTCGGCCTTGCCGCCGCGCCGCCCCGCCCGCGCCGCCGGCAGCGGCGAGCCGAGCATGCTGCGCGGCATCCGGGCCCGGCAGGGCCTCCAGGGATGGAGCGAGGAGCGCTGGACGGAGCTCCGCGCCACCTACTACGGCATGTGCGCCCGCCTCGACTACCAGTTCGGTCTGATCCTCGACGCCCTGCGCCAGGCCGGCATTTACGATGACACCGCCATCTTCTTCCTCTCCGACCACGGCGACTACACCGGCGACTACGGGATTGTCGAGAAGAACCAGAACACCTTCGAGGACTGCGTGACGAGCGTGCCGTTCCTGATCAAGCCGCCGGCGTCGACCCCGTGCGTGCCGCGGGTGAGCGAGGCGTTGGTCGAACTGGTTGATCTGGGGGCGACCGTCGAGGCGATCGCCGGGATCGCGCCCCACTATCCGCAGTTCGGGCGCTCCCTCCTGCCGGTGCTGGCGGGCGACTCCGACGAGCACCGCGACGCCATCTTCAGCGAAGGGGGGCGCCTCCGCGACGAACGCCACTGCTCGGAGGAGGAGGCGCCCGGCGCCAGCGACCCGAACAACATCTACTGGCCGCGGGTGAATCTGCAAACGAGCGAGGGGCCGGAGCACACCAAGGCGGTCATGTGCCGGACCAAGGATTTCAAGTACGTCCGCCGCCTGGACGAGTCCGACGAGCTCTACGACCTGCGCAGCGACCCGGACGAACTGCTCAACCGCATCGCCGAC
>JAICXR010000229.1 GCA_025980355.1 Chloroflexota bacterium
CTCTATGGCAGCGGCGTCCTACCGGCACATTTCTTCGCCGTCGACCCAGATAGCGGTACGCAACACTACGTCGGTCAGGTCGGCGGCGGCGAGGTCTACAGCATGCTGCCGCACGGCGAGCAATTGTTGCTTGCCGCCTACTCCGGTCTCGCGCCGCTCATGCGCTTCGACCCGCGCCGACCCTTCGCGCCGGGCAGTAGCGCCGAAAGCAATCCCGTCCTCGTTACCTACCCGGAGCAGGTGAGTAGCTGGCGGCCAATGGCGATGATTGCGGGTAGGCAGGGCGATGTCTATCTGGGTGCCGTCTCCGGCTACGGCACGTTGGGCGGCCCGCTCACGATCTGGAATCCGACGACCGATCGTCTCGAAAGCTTCCCCCACTTGATTCCCGATCAGAGCGTCGTGACGCTGGCCATGGTCGGCGACCTGGTCGCGGGCGGCACGAGTGTAGGCGGCGGGGGCGGCAGCCGGCCGACGCAGTCGGAGGCGCGCCTCTTTCTTTGGGATCCTCGCTCGCGGCAGTTGCTGTTCGAGACGGTGCCCGTGGCCAGCGCACGGGACCTGACCGACCTCATTCCGGCGCCGAACGGCTTGCTCTTCGGCATCGCCGATGGTGCAACGCTGTTCGTTTTCGATTGCGGCGCCAGCACTATCGTCCACACGGCGCTGCTGCCGTTTCGGGGCGTCCCGTATAACAGTGTCGCCCTCGGTCCTGACGGAAATATCTGGGGACTGGCGAACAAGGGCATCTTCCGCATCGACCCGCGTACCTACGAAGTTCGCCTGATGGCGGAAGCGCCTGAGCCGGTGACGGCCGGATTCGCGCTGGCGGGGGATCGGCTGTATTTTGCCTGCGGTGCGCGCCTCTGGCGATATACGCTCGCACGGGACCCGGTCATCTCGCCCACCATGCCGCCGGTGTCAGCCTGACCCTGGCGCCGACGTGCCAGGCCAGCAGGTTTGCGACGGCGTTGGGCACGAACGCATCGTCCACCGCCGCGTCCAGCTTCAGCGTGTGGCCCTGCGGCGGGCGGATGCTGATCGCGTCGAGCCGGCAGGTTGCGTGGCTCGCTGCTAGCCAGGTTCCTTCGAGGTGCCGGCCGATGTCGTCCCGCCCGCCGAAAGGCGGATACAAGGTCGTCCGCGTCGTGATGGTCGCGCCGTGCACCGCTTCGATGGTGAGCCGGCCAACCAGGGCCGTTCGGTCCAGGCGCAGCCGGAGGGCCTGCGGCCCGACCGGGTCGGCGGATAGGATCAGCGCGCACTGATGATTGCCCTCCACGGCGAACACGGTGCCGGTGAGGCCGCGGGCGACGCCATCCGGCGCCGCGGGCGGCTCCTGCAGGTCGATCACCACCTCCCGTCCCTCGGCGTCGACGCCGCTGATCGTGCCGCGCAGCGGGGCGGTGCTCGTGAAGGCGATGCCCGGTCCCTGCAGGGAGCGACCGGAGAGATAGGCGGCATAGGGCGCGCCGGCGCGATCGGCGCGGACGACCGCCAGGCGACCGGCGAGCCGGAACCCGGCGGCTTGGAGGCCGTGTTCGGGGTCGGCGATGAGGATGGTGTCGTTCCCGTCGCCATGGGTCACGCGGAGGGCGATGGCGCCCGGCCCTCCGCTGTCCAGGCGCTCCACCGCCTGGATCGCCGGTACGCCGATCACCGGTTCCAGCACGGAGGCGAATGTGGATTCGAGCGGGTCCGTTGCGCCGTCGTGGCGCAGGATCAGGTAGCGCAGCCGCTCCGGGTTGCCCGGACGGCGGGGAACATCGCCCCAGGCCAGGAAGACCTGGGCAGCGTCCGAGGGTGGGACGTGGACGCGCAGGCCGTCGTCCGCGCCCCAGCGCAGCCGCCAGGTGTCGGACGGGGTTTGCGCCGCCTGGATGCCGTACAGGAAGCTGTCGCCGCACCCGGCATAGGTGCCGAACGATCGGGCGCGGTCCGGCTGCTCCAGGGCGGGATCGTCCCAGAGCAGCTCCAAGGGGATGTCCGGCCCGGCCAGCGTTCCCGGCAGTTCGGGGCCGAAGGCGACATTTTCCGCCTGGATCGGCAGGTCCGGGCCGTGCAGCCGGTAGTCGTGTCGCCGGCCGCCGCGGACGTGGAAGAGGTCGACGGCGTAGGCCGGGGTCCGTTCGCCGTCGCCGATCAGGAGCGTTGTGCGCTCGTAGGTCTCGGCCTGGGGGTAGGCGGGCGCGTTCGCCGCCACGGCCTGGAGCCAGGGGGAGCGGGCGAACAGCAGGAGATCGCCGCCGTTGCGGCTCGGCTGGGCCTGGCCGTCGACGACGACGAGCGTGTGACTGCCGGTATTGCGGTCCCAGGCGTTCGCTCGCTTATCGTCGGCCGCGAACTGCGGGTAGCCGAGGTCGGGGATGAGTTTACGCCCGGCGCCGAAGAACTCCAGGTTCAGGCGGTCGGCATGGGCGTGGCCGGCGTTGGCCCGGCCGTAATGGACGGTCAGGGCGGTCGCGCCTCGCCCGGCACCGGAGCGCAAGATGGCGAGGCCGTAGTCCGTGAGCACGTCGCTCTCCAGGGGCGCGGGCTCGGGCGTCGCCGCCGCCAAGCCCGGCAACGCCCCGGCGAAAAGGTCGCCATAGTGCTGAAACGCGGCGCCGTCTTTCGCCATGGCTCGCAACCGCGTGGCCACCGCGGCGTCCCCCGTCTGTTCGTACACGGCGCGCAGCGCCTCCCGGCTGACGTCGGTGATGGACGGGGCGGCGGCGGTGCCGGAGTCGCCGATCGCCGGCGTCCATTGGCCGAGGCAGACCAGGCGCGGTGGCCATGTCACCAGCGCAGCCAGACGCGTCATGTGTTCGGCCAGGACGTGCGGCAACGCCGCGTGGGCCGCCAGGTCCTGGAGGCGGCGTAGTGGCTCCAGCAGGGCGGGCAGCATGTTGCTGGGGATCGACGCGTAGCCCGGCGCCGTTTCGTAGCTGATGCCCTCGGCGCTGAACAGATTGGCCAGGACGGCCGGGATCCCTTCGTACTGGAATCCGTCCATCCCCGGCCAGCCCAGCAACAGGTTCCGGATCGTCGCCGCCGCCTGGTCCGGGTCGCCCAGGGCCAGGGCGAGGTAGGCGGCCGCCTGCTGGTGCATGCCGTAGTTCCCGAGGATGCGCCGCTGTGGGATCGCCGCCAGCGCCTCGCGCAAGAGGTCGCGTTCGACCAGGGTGGCGGCGTCCGCGCCCAGTGCGGCGTCGGCCAGAACCGTCTGGTTGATGGCGTCCCAGGCCTCCGCCAGATCGCGCGCCGTCCCGGTTTCCCAGATGGCGTTGACGATTTTCCCGGTATAGCTCGGCACGAACTCGGCGGCGTAGCGAGACTGCCGGTTGATATCCATCCTCGGATAGTCCTCGGCGATCCGGGTCAGCAGCACGCCGGCTTTGTGGGCATACGCCTCGTCGGACGTGAGGAGGTAGGCGCGCGCCAGCGCCAGGGTCGCCGGGATGAGGTGGTCCTGCCAGAGCCAGTGGCAGTAGTAGGCGACAAACCAGTGCTTGTGGTCGCCCGTGGGCGGCTGCCACCCCCGGCCGTCGTCGGCGTAGGGGCCGGTGAGCAGGCGGCGATCGTGCATGCCACTGGCCAGGAAGGCCGCGAAGTCGTTACTGGGGTAGGTCTCCCCGCCGACCGGGCAGGTGAGTTTCCAGGGCGCGGCAAAGGGGTCGAAGCGCCACGAATAGTTGCCGTAGGCGAAGAGGGCGCGACCGTGGATCGGGCAGCCCTCGAACGACGTGTTGAAGGCGCGCGGGACCTCCGGCGGCGGCACGATCGCGCGGAGGGACGCGTCGCTGAAGGCAACCCAACGGTCGGCGAGCGCGAGGGTGCGCTCCGCCACCTCTCGGGCGGCCGGCAGCCGTTCCAGACGATCGCGGGCCCGGGCAATCTCCTCAGCCGTTCGCAGGAAGGGCGGATGCGCCGTCACCACACCACCTCACTAGGTTGGGAACCCGTTCGTCGCCAGCGAATAGAACATGGCGACGTCGGCCACCACCAACACGGCGACGGCCACCCAGCCGATGACGACGGTGGCGCGATGGTTCGTGAAATCGCCCATCACCTTCCGGCTCGACGTGAGCAAGAGTAACAGGACGACGAGGACCGGGGCGATGACGCCGTCGAGTACCTGTGAATAGAAGAGCGCCTTGATCGGGTCGAGGTCGGACACGGCGAACTGGATGCCGACCAGCAAGGCGATGCCGAGGACCAGATAAAACTCCGGGGCGTGGCGGGCCACACGCGGGAGGCCCCGCCGCCAGCCGAAGAGGCCGGAGACGGAGTAG
The DNA here is from genome assembly GCA_025980355.1 of Chloroflexota bacterium. Lineage (GTDB taxonomy): Bacteria > Chloroflexota > UBA4733 > UBA4733 > UBA4733 > UBA4733. Next base: position 4,275 of record JAICXR010000229.1, read on the forward strand.
GCGGTGGAGGCGGCCAGGACCGGGATGGCCAGCAGGCCCGCGCCGATGATGCCGACGGCAAAGAGGTACTGGGCATAGGGGCCGGCGAACGGTTCCAGCGCCTTCGCGGCGTCGGCGGCGGTCTTGATCGTCGTGTGGTGGGCGAAGAGCACCGAGCCCGTGGCGACGAGGATGAAAAAGGCGGTGACGTTCGACCAGACCATCCCGGCGGCGATATCCAGGTTCGTACGCTGGATGCTCTGCACACCACGGCGCTCTTCGATCTCACCGCTGGTCTGCCAGAAGAACAGGTAGGGCGTGATCGTCGTGCCCAGCAGCCCGACGGCGCCGAGGAAATAGGCGGGCGTCGTGGTGATGCGCGGAATGACGGTGCTGGTGAGGGCGTCGGACCAGTTGGGATGGGACAGGACGGCCGCGACGATGTAGGTGGCATAGACGGCGACCAGCCAGAGCATCACGCGGGAGAAGGCGCGATAGTCGGCGAAGATCGTGATATAGGCCATCAGGGCGGAGAACGGCACGATGAAGTAGACGAACTTCAGGCCGGTGACCAGGCCAGTGACGGCCGCCATCATCTCCAGGTCGGCGCCGAGGGTGCTGATGTTGGCGATCACCGTGGCCAGGACGGCGATGGCCGCTACCTTGACGCCGAAGTGGATGCGAATCGAGGTGGCCAGGTCTGTTTTGGTGACGTTGCCGACGCGGGCGGCCATCTGCTGGATGACGATCAGCAACGGCGTGGAGAGCAGCAGGAGCCAGTTCTGGGAGTAGCCGCTCTGGGCGCCGACGACGGAGTACGTGGTGATACCGGCGGGGTCATTGTCGGCGCCGCCGGTGATGATGCCCGGGCCGACCACCTTGAGGATGTCGCGGAAGCCGGGCCGGGGGCGACGCGCGACCAGCTCGCGCGCCGGTTCTTCGGTTGGCGCTGCCGTGGCGGCGCTGCTGGCAGGCGGCCCGGACGGGGGGTCGGCTGCCGGCGGCGGTGCGGACGTGCTCATCGCCGTGCCCCAGATGTGGCGACTGCCGGACGGGGCGCGGAGCCGGCGATGATCGGCGGCATCACGAGCACCTGCCGGCTGCGGGTGTCTTCGTCCAGCAATTCGCGCAGGATGAAGGCATCCGTTTCGTCGACCGTGGCCACGACCACGAACTTGCCGGCGGCGACGGCCTCTTGCACATCGCGCCGGTAAGTGGGCGCGACATGCTGCCGAGAAACGCCGTCGGCCGCGGCGGGACCACCGAAACGTTGGGGGTCGAGGATCTGGAGGCGTACCGAGCGCAGGAGCGGGTTGCTTTTCACCTGTTCGACGGCGAGCTTGGCGTGGAGCTCTTCGTCGTAGATGGCGACCAGCGTCTGCTCCAGCAGCCCTTGCTCCTCCTCGCCCTCGGGCGCCACGGTGGTGTCGTTTTGTATCTGCAGCTGGCGGCCCTCCGCGACCAGGCGGAGCTCACGCTCCAGGTCCCGCCGGCCGGCCTCGGAGGGCAAGTCCCCGGTGACGACGAGGGTTTGCTCTTCCAGCTTCGCCTGGAGGCGGCTGCCGAACACCGGGTGGCTGCCCTCGGAATCCCCTTCCAGCAGCCCGACCCACCAGGACATGATATGTTCCGGCACCGCGGGTTCATTCGCGATGCGCGGCTGTCGATGCGGCACGATGTGCTCCTTCGGGGGCGCCGGACGAACGTACAGTATGGTCGACGACCGGCGTCTCGATCATGGTAAAGCAAGCAGCGTGC
>JAICXR010000195.1 GCA_025980355.1 Chloroflexota bacterium
ATGTGGTGGAAGTCCGTGCCTACCGGAATGAAAGGATGGCCCTACCCGACAGCGGGCTGGACGAGTGCATTACGGCGATCTATCGCTTCCAGAGCGGGGCGCTCGGCCAGCTCACGACCTGCTGGGGAGACGCCGCGCCGCTCGCTCCCCACTACGGGATCAGCGTCCACGGCTCGCTCGGCACCGTGCGCGGCGACCGCGTCTTCCTGGCCGGCGCCAAGGACTGGACGCCCCTGGTCGACCTGGCGCCCGACCCATTCCCACAAGGCGGCGTGGCGGCGGAGGTGGATGCCGTGGTGCAACATCTCCTGGCCGGGACGGCGGTGCCGTGCGACGCGCGGGAGGGCGGACGCAGCGCCATCGCCTGCCTGGCCGCGCTGGAGGCGGCCCGTGCGGGCACGACCGTGGCGTTCGCGCGGCCATAGCGACCGTGTAATCCTCTGATCCTCCTGGATCCGAAGCGGGAATCGTTAAGGAGAGGTGAGGAAAGGGGCGGCGAGCTGGGGCGAGGGTGAGCGGACGATCGCCAGGAGCTCCGCGAGGCCGCGGCCCCCGGTCCGGCCGGCGGCGACGGCCTCTTCAACGGTCGGCTCGGCCCCGGCGCGGGGGATGCTGGCGAGGTCGTCGCCGGCGATGAGCCACTCCCGGAACCGTTCCGCGTGGCGCCAGCCGTGCCAGTGGAACCCGTCCAGGATCTTGATCGGCTCGCCACCGCTGGCCGCGCTCACTTCGGGCTCTCGATCCTCCCGGACCGCGCCGAGAAAGTCGGCGAGCTGCGCCCGGATGCGTGCGGCCTGGTCGTTCTCGGCCCAGGGGGTGTAGGGTGATCCGGTGAGCGTCTGATGCACTGCTTGGACGTCACGATGGAGCGCCGCGTCGCGCTTCGTGTCGACCAGACGGAAGTCCAATGTCCGCAACCAGGGCGTCGCCGAGAAGATGGTTCCGCGCTCTCCCGCGATCTCCAGCAGGCGGATGCCGGCCGGGGGCCGGTAGCAGGTCGTGGAGAAGACCTTGCCGTGCGAGCCGTCCCGGAACCGGACCAGGCCGTAGCCGATGTCCTCGACCTCGATCTCGGGGTGGAGGAGGTTGGCCCAGTAGCCGTAGGCGACGTCGATGCCGCCGAGGAGCCAGGTGTACGGATGCCAGGTATAGATCGCCTGGTTCACGAAGACGCCGCCGCCCTCGGTCGCCCACTTGCCGCGCCACGGCCCGCTCCGGTAATAGGCGGAGTCCCGGAAGTAGAAATCCAGCAAGTAGCTGGAGCGGACCCTCCCGATTTCGGGGAGCACTCGCTCCCGCACGAAGCGGTAGATCGGGTTGGCCAGCTCGGAGGAGACGGTCATCCGCACGCCCGCCTGCTGCGCTGCCGCCAGCATCTCCTGCGCCTCGCCGACGGTCGTGGCCATCGGCTTCTCCACGTAGATGTGCTTGCCGGCCCGGGCGGCGGCGACGGCGATCGGCGCGTGCAAGTAGTGCGGCGTCGCGATGGTGACGACGGCGATCCGCCGGTCTGCCAGCAGGTCGTGGTAGTCGGTGTACCAGGTCAGCGCGCCCGATTCGCCGGCCCGGCGTCGGGCGGCCTCCTCCAGGGGATCGGCGACGGCGACCACCCGGCACTCGCCGGCCAGCCCGGCGAGCGCCTCGATGTGTGTGCCGGCGATGCCGCCGCAGCCGATGATCCCGACCCCGATTCGTTCCGCCATCCCGCTTCCCCTCCGCGCTCCGCGCTGCGACGCCGTTGGCCGGCAATTAGCTTCCCGGTGCGACTGAGCGGTGATTGCCACCGCTTCAGTGGATCGCCGCCAGCACCGCGTCGACCTGCTGCTTCGCCTGGGCGAGACCATCGTGCGGCGATGTCTTGCCGGACCAGACGCCCGCCAGGGCCTGGTTGATGGCCCGGGTGATCTGGGGATAGCCGACCAGCAGGTGGTTGGCGCTCTCCCGACCGTTGCTGACCATGCCGTCGCTGAACGCCTGCAACTCGGCCTTGGTGAGCCCCATCGGGCCGGTCCACTGGTCGAGCCACTGTTCGACCACTTTCGTCCGGGCCGGGCGCCGGCCGGTCGCCGCGACGTAGGCGGTCAGCCCTTCCTCGCCCAGGAGGTACTGCATGAAAGTCCAGGCGCTCTCCACGTCGGCACTGCGCGAGGAGAGCATCCAGGGATCGGTGTAGTAGACGCTGCGGTTCGACTTCAGGATCGGGTCGGCGGCGAGCGACCATTTGAAGGCGCTGATCTTGACGTAGGTCTGGAGCGGGCCGAAGTTGGCGACGTTCATGGCCACGCGCTGGGCCACGAACGGGTCGACGCTCCCCGCCGTCAAGGACTTGTTCAGGTCGGGGGTCGGGTCCACCCGGTCCTTGTAGACGAGGTCGTAGGCCGCCTGCACGCCCGCGAGGACCTCCGGCGCGTCGAGCTGCGTCGTCTTCGCCAGGCCGGTCTGGTAGCTCTCCGGCAGGAAGGCGTCGCCGCCGCCGAGGTAGGCGAGCTGCTGGATGTTCTGGGTGAAGGTGACGCCGTAGACGCCGGTCGGGGCGCCGTAGTCCCGGGTCAGCTTCTGGGCGGCGCCCACGAACTGGTCCCACCGCCAGGCTTTGGCCCAGTCGACCGAAGGCGGATCGATGCTCGCCCGTTGGAGCAGGTCCCGGTCGAAGTACAGGCTGAGCCCCCCGGTGGTGATCGGGATGGCGAGCTGCTTGCCGTCGCGGCGATAGGCCGCCACCAGGGGCTGGTCGAAGGCGGTCAGGTCGTAATGGTCCCGGCTCACCAGCGCCGTGAGGTCGCCGACGACCCCTTGGTGAGCGAAGTCGGCGAAGCCGGACACGCCCCAGTGCGACCAGACGTCGGCCGGCGTGCCGGCGGAAAAGAGGGAGAGCAGCTTGGTATCGAAGTCGGCGGCGGCGACCGCCAGCGGCGTCACCGTGATGGCCGGCTGCACCATCCGGAAGGCCGGGATGGCCACCGCGTTCTCCCACTGATTCTCAACGCTATTGGTCCGCACCAGCCAGGTGACGGCGCCGCGTTTCCCGGACGCCGGGGCCGTGCCCGCCGCCGGTGCCGACGACGCGGCGGCGCTGCTGGTGAGCGAGGCGGTCGTCGCGGGAGCGGAGGCCGAGGATTGCGCCGTCGCCGTCGAGACGCCGGGCGTGGCGCTCGCGGCGGCGCTGGCCGCGGGTGTGGTAGCGGCGCTCGTGCCGGAAGCACCCCCCGCGCACGCCGACAGCGCGGCGCCGCCGAGCACTACCGCGCCGGTATGCAGCAGAGCGCGAAGCGCGCTACGGCGAGTGTGACGGACTGGGACGATGGGCTGCAGCATCATTCCTCCCTGCGAACGTCGGGCACGATAGGATTACTTGATTCGTCGAGACCAGCCGGGTGAGCGACCGCTCGCGACATCAGCGCACGCGCTCCATCTCGGATTCGGGCGCGGACGGCAGCGGGTCCGCCAGGCCGGCGTAGATGTCTGGTCGGCGCATCGACCAGAGCACGGAGCGGACCGTCGAGCCGCGCGGGTGGGAACGGACGTCGTCGAGGTCCACGTCGGCCCAGATCAGGCCCCGGCTGCCGTCGTCGTAGGCGAGCAGTTCGCCCCAAGGCGCGGTGATGGCGCTCCCCTCCGTGGCGTTCCGCGCGGCGACGACGTAGAGGTGATTGTCCAGGGCGTGGGCGCGCTGGACGGCCTCCCAGCGTTCGCGGACGAAGCGCCCGTCGCCTGCCCGCCAGGACGTGGCCCGGAAGTCGCCCATGATCGGCATGAGCAGGACCTCGGCGCCCTGGCGCGCCAGGAGACGCGCCGTCTCGAGCGGCGTCGAGTCCATACAGATCGCCATGCCGATCCGGACACCGTGGAAGTCGAACGTGGGGAACTCGTGGCCGGCGGCGACGCCGGTGCGCGCTTCCGCCAGGGCGAGGTGTACCTTCCGGTAGGTGCCGAGCAAGGCCCCATCCCGCCCCAGCAGGATCGCCGTATTGTAGACCACCTCGCCCTGGCGGCCGGCGCGCTCGTAGGCGGAAAAGCAGAGGCCCATATGATAGGCGCGGGCAACGTCCCGGAACGGGTCCAGCCAATCGCCCGGGATCGGGAGGGCGGCGGCATGCACCGCCTGGGGCGTCGTCGGCATCCCGTAGGTCAGCGCCAGCTCCGGCAGGCAGAGCAGCTCTACCCCCGCCTGGCCGGCCCGCCGGCACTGTTCCAGGTAGTGGCGGGCGTTGGTAGCGCTGTCCAGCCAGGGCCCCGGACGGGCCGAGGCGACGCCCAAGCGCAGGCGGCGTGCCGTGCCGCGCGGCCGCGCCGGCTCCAGCCGCCAGTCCTGCCAGCGCACGCTCCCCCGGTCGGCCCAGCGCATACCGCAGCGCACGCGCAGCTCGGCCGCCCCCTCCGGCACGCGGAGCACATGACCGAGCGACGCGGTGAGCCGATCACCTGAAACGTCCGCCCGCCACACCGGCAACGGGTCCCATTCGATCTGTGCGCCCGCGCTGTCGTGCCAGAACGCCTCCGCCACTAGCGCATCGGTCGTTCGCGGCAACCCCGCCGCGTGCGCCTCGATCGTGAAGACGAGCCGTTGCACCGGCCAGGTGACGGGCCGGTACACCATCTCCCAGCCGCCGTAGCAGCCCTCGCTGCCATTCGATGCCTGACACAGCGCGTCGCCATCGCGCGAGAGTCGCGGCGCGATCTCCGGTCGACAGATCCACGGAACGATCGCGCAGGGCGACATCGGATCGATCGAAGGAAGCGATGGAGGGTCTAAGGACGCCGGCTGCGGCCCCCGCGCCGGCTCGGCCTGGTTCATATGGATCGCTCCACCCGCTTCACGGCATGCACCAACGGGCTTGAAAACAGCGTGTGACGCCCGCTACACCGCCGGAAAGCGTACCGCACCCGGTGCGGGAGGCGCAATAACGCCTGCCCGATTGCGGCACGCTAGGCCGGGGCGTCGGCCGACATTCGCTGGGCGCCGGTGGCGATTCCCATCACCGGCAGCGCGTGCGCAAAGAGCTGCCGTCCGACGCCGGTGCGGATCCGTTCGGGCGCAACCCAAGAGCGGGTAGGATACTGAACACGGCGCCAGCGATTGCAGGAGTGAGGACAGCCATGGTCACCACGCAATCCACGCATACCCTTGCCGATCTGGCGGAGTTGCCCGACGACAGTCCGATCTACGATATTTTCGGAGGGGAGCTCGTCGTGCGCAACATCCCGGACGTCAACCACGCCATAGCTCGCATGGAGTTGGCCGACTTCCTCTTTGCCGCCTACGAGGCGGGATACGGCTACGTCTTCAGCGACACGACGGCAGTGGCGCTGGACTACCCGCTGCGTGGTGCGGCGTCCGAGCACGTCAGCCATCCCGATCTCTTCTTCGTGCGGCAGGAGCGTGAGCACATCATTAGCAACCGGGTGATCGAAGGCGTGCCCGACCTGATCGTGGAGATCCTCTCACCCAGCACCCGCGACGAACATGCGCGGGGCGGCAAGCTCTGGCGGTCCTATGAGTTGCATGGCGTGCCCCATTACTGGATCGTGGACAACGGGTCGCGCACGCTCGCCCAGTACGTGCTGTTCGGCGATCCCTACCAGGCCGGCCAGTACGGCGCCGCCACGCTCCTTCGCCCCGGCCAGACGCTCACCTCTCCCTTATTCCCCACACTCTCCTTGCCCATGGCGAAGCTATTCCGGAACGTCCGCGACCGGCGACCCGGTAGGCAAGCGAGTGCCGGCAGTTAGGGCATCGGTGATCCTCCTGCCAAAGCCACCGGCGCTGCAGTCCTCGGTCACACTTCTGGTTTCGTCCGCTTCTATGCGCCGTCAGGCTAGCGATGGCTCAGTTGGCCACGCAGCCGTCTGCCCGATCGCCGCACGGATCATCCAGACATCGGGGGTCAGCTTTGCGGCCGCCGCGTCAGTGGAAGGCAGACGTTATTCAGCACAGCGTACTGGTCAGCCGCCGCTTCCAGCGCCCGGATAAGGTCGCCGATCGCCCGCCGCGGGATGATGCGTTCGGAGCACCACACGATGCCGGCAGGTTGCCGATCGAGACGCCGCCATTGCGCGTCGAGCGCCTGATAGTCGGCGCGATTGAAAGTGATTATGGCACGTCCTTGCTCGAAGGCGAAGGAACGTTGATCCTCATCGCTGATCGCCTGGCCGGCGCGCCCGATCTCATGCACGGACACGACATCGAGGCCCAACCGCCGTGCTCCGGCGGCGACAGCAGGAGGCAGGTCCTCATCAAGGAGGAATCGTAGCGTCGCGACGCCTGGTTCAAGGCAATGCGCGCCTCAATCTCCTCGGGGAAGCGCTCGAAGTACTCTAGCGCCGTCCGTAGGGTGCGCTCGTCAAGTTGGGGGAAGGACTCGCGCAACGCCGTCCAGTCGCGATCGGCCAGGAGATACGGTTCGACAATCTCCCAGACATCCGGCCCACGCCGAAGGGTGGCGCGCCGGCCGGTTGGCCCATCGGTGAACATCACGTCCGGGAAGTCGCGTCCCTTGATTGCCTCCTCGGTGAGCAGCCGGATCGTGTCGGCGTAGGAGCGGTGCTCGAGCGCGGCGATTTGGCGTACTCGCTCTTCCACCGCCCGTCCGAGCCGTAC
>JAICXR010000277.1 GCA_025980355.1 Chloroflexota bacterium
ACGGGGCGAGCGGTCGCCAGGCCGGCGGCGACCGCCTCCAGCGCGACGCCTTCCACCAGCGCCGCCGCGGCGGCGGCCAGGCAGTTGTAGACGTTGAACTGTCCCACCAGGCGGGTACGCACCGCCAGGGCGCCCCAGGGTGTCTGCAGGCGGAACTGGGTGCCGGACGGCGACTCCCGGACATCCGTGGCCGCCACGTCGGCGGGGCCCATGCCATAGCTGATCTCCGGGATCAGGACGCGTCCGTGCAGGTGGTCGTAACTGCGGTCGTCGCGGTTGAGGATGGCGGTCTTCCGGCCGGGCTTTTGGGCGGCGCTTTCTTGCACCAGTTCCAGCAGGTGGGCCTTCGCCGCCAGGTAGTTCTCCCAGGTGCCGTGGAAGTCCAGATGCTCGTGGGTCACGTTGGTGACGATGGCGGTGTCGAAGGCGCAGGCGGTCACGCGGTCTAGCGCCAGGGCGTGGGAGGTCGCTTCCAGCACGGCGGCGGCGCAGCCGTGCGCCAGCATGCTGGCGAGCGCCGCCTGGATGTCCGGGGATTCCTGGGTGCTCTGGCGGGTGCGATTCTCCTCCGCTCCCCGACCGAGGTCGAAAGAGACGGTGGTCAGGAAGCCGGCGACAATGCCTCCCTGGCGCAGCAGGTGCGCGGTCAACTCGGACGTCGTCGTCTTCCCGTCGGTGCCGGTGACCCCGATCAGGCGCAGGCGGCGGGAGGGGTGGCCGTAGAAGGCGTCGGCGAGATAGGCGAGGGTGCGCTTGGAGCGCTCCACCAGCACGAGTGGTACCGCTGGCGGCGCATCCGGTTCGTGCTCCGCCACGACGGCGGCGGCGCCCCGCGCGACCGCCTCGCCGATGAACTGGTGGCCGTCGCGGTTCGCTTCGCGGACGGCAACGAAGAGTTCACCCGGCCGCAGGCGGCGGGTATCAAAGGAGACGCCGGCGATATCAGGGTTGGCGGAACTCTGCAAACGGTACGGTGTGTTGGCGGCAACGGCGTCGAGTAACGCTTCCAGTCGCACGCGGTACCACTCCCTGGACGTCTTCTCCGGCGACCTTTGCCGAGTGTACCAGCGCCGGCAGGATGTGGGCAACCGGGATAGCCGCGGCGCGTGCCAAGGGGGCAAACGTCGTCGACCTCTTGCGACGTGCGCGGCGACCTTTCGCCCGCAGGTTGAGCAGAAGCGGTGTGCTGACGTCGGACCGGCCAGCGGCTTCACACCCGCAGTTTCTGCCATTTCCCGGCGCGGAAGCGCACATAGTTGGCAATGGCGCGTGCCAGCGCGTCCATGACGTTGGAGATGTAGACGCCACCCAGGCCCCAGCCCAAGATCGGGCCGAAGAGGACGCCGAACGGCAGGCGGATCAGCCAGACGGAGAGGCCGGTGGCGAACATCGGGAAGCGGGTGTCCCCCGCGCCCCGCAAGCTGCCGGCCATGACCTGCCCGAGCGCCTGAAATGGTTGGGAGAAGGCGATCACGCGCAACGCGACCGTCCCCACGGAGATGATCACCGGGTCGGTGGTGAAGAGGCGCATGATCTGATTGCCGAAGATGATTAAGCCGATGCCCATCGTACACATCCAGAGGGCGGCCATGCGGAAGGCGATCCAGGCCGAGCGCCGCGCCAGGTCGGGGCGGCCGGCGCCCAGGCTCTGGCCGGTCATGGTCGTCGCCGCCATCCCGAAGCCCATACCCGGCATGAAGGAGATGGAGAGCGCGTTGAACGTGATGCGTTGGGCGGCGTAGATCGCGGGGCCCATGCCGATCACGATGACGGAGTAGAGGAGCGAGCCGCCGCTCATCAGCGATTGCTCGATCATCGAGGGGAGGCCGATTTTGAGGACGCGGCGCATCAGGGCGACATCCGGCCGCCAGCCGGCGCGGCCGGCAATCTGAACGCGCCGCCGGCCGCTGTAGAGCAGGGCGAGTAAGATGGCGGCTCCGCAGGCGCGGGCTACGCTGGCGCCCCAGGCGGAGCCGAGCACGCCGAGCGCGGGGAAGCCGAAATGGCCGAAGATGAGGGTATAGGCGACCAGGACGTTGACGACGTTGACGACGCCGGTCACGATCATCGGCGTCCGGGTGTCGCCGGCGCCGCGCAGGGCGCCCGCGCAGACGTACTGCAGGACCATGAAGATCGCCATCTGGGCGACTACATTCAGATAGTCGCCGCCGGCTTTCACGACGTCCGGCGTCGCGCCCAGGAGGGCAATCGCCCGATGGGAGAAGAAATGGCCGATGACGGTGATGATCGCCGCCAGCACGATGCCGAGCATGAGCGATTGCTTGGCGGAGCGCGACGCCTCTTCCGGCTGCTGGGCGCCCGTATAGCGGGCGACTAGCACGGTGGTGCCGACGGTGACGGCGCTGAGCGCCGCCATGACGAGGAACATGATCTGGAGCGCGGTTCCCACACCATCGATGGCCGTCGTGCCGAGCTTACTGACCATGAGCATGTCGACAACGCCCAGCATGGTCTGGAAGAGGTTCTCGGCGATGATCGGCACCGCCAGCCGGTTGACGCTGCCCGCCAGGTGTTCCTCGTCCAACACGAAGCGCGGATTGGCGCCGACGACCGGTGGGGCGGTGCCGGCGCTCGCCGCGCGGCGCACAACCGGCAAGGAGTCGGCACTCATCGGCTGACCACCAGGCCTTCGACGTCAGCGACGGGGTCAGTGCGGCGGAGCGCGAGTCGCTCCCGGCAGGTAGCAATGTCCATCTGCAAATCTAGCGCCAACCGCTCCCCCTGCTCCGCCTCTTGCCGGGCGGCCGCCACGCGCTGGCGGACCTCCGCCAATTGCTGCTCCAGCGCCACGCAGACGGCCTCCAGATCGGCCGTCCGTAAGCGCCGCTGCCCGCGTTCGTCCACCCGACGCCGGAATTTCAGCAGCTCCTGGATGCCCGCCAGGGAGAACCCGAGCTTTTGCATGTTGCGAATACGTTCCAGGCGCTCAAGGTCCTCTTCATCGTAGTCACGGTAGTTCCCTCCCGACCGCTCCGGCGTCAGAAGGCCCAGCTCCTCATAGTACTTAATGGTGCGCGGTGTGATGCCCAGACGCTCCGCTGCTTCGCCGATGCGCATGCTGCCGCCGACCTCCCCTCGAATCGGGCTCGAAAACGTGTACGTGAACGTAAGGGTATGGCATCGCGGGATCAAAAGTCAACAGGAGGTAGACTAGATGGCCTAGGAGGACGCATGCCCGCGCATCCCGTCAAGGTGACGATCACCTACTGTGCCGATTGCGGCTACGAGCCGCAGACCATCGCCCTCTGCTCGGCCCTGCTGCAAGCGTTCCAGCACGAGCTCTCCTCGATCGAACTGATCCCCTGGTATGACGGGTCTTTCGATGTTCGCGTCGGCAAGGAACTGGTCCACTCGATGTATCGCGACGGCGGCTTCCCCGATAACGACACGATAATCCAGGCCGTGCGCGCTTCGGCCGGGGAATAACGTCCCGCCGGCTTCGGCGGATGCACCGTTCAGTCCGAAGTGGGGATCCGCAGGTACCGTCCGGCGATCAGGTGGTCCAGGTCGGAGAGCTGGTTCGCCGTCGCCAGTGCCCGCTCGCTGACGCCTAGGCGCGCGGCGATGGCCGAGAGGGTATCCCCACTGCGGATGTGGTAACGCTCGTTGTCGGGGGACGTAGCCAGGACCGGTGCGGCGCCCGCCCCTGTCTGGCGGTCAGCGGGCAACCGGAGCGTTTGCCCCGCAAGCAGGTGATCGGTGTCCTCTATCCCGTTTGCCTGGGCGAGAGCGGAGACGCTGGTCCCGACACGCCGGGCGATGGCGGTGAGGGTGTCGCCTGGCTGGGCGACGTAGCTGCGCCCGGCGTCGGGGCCGTTCTGCAGCGGCGCCATGTAGGTGGCGGCAGCGGCGTCCGACGACGCTTTGCTCGCGCCGCCGGCTATTCGGAGCGTCTGTCCGGCGTAGATCAGATCGCGATCGGACAGGGCGTTGGCCGCCCGGAGCGCCGCCTGCGTCGCGCCCAAGCGCACGGCGATCGCCGACAGTGTGTCGCCGGGGCGCACGACGTATTTCTCCGTGCTGGATGGCGCCGGCGCGGGACCGGAGGTCGGGCTCACGGCGGACTGGTCGGGATTGGCGGCGAACCGGGCCAGGCCACCGGCGATACCGGCGGCGAGGGCTTCCTGGTAGGCCGGGCTGGTGAGGCGTTGTCCCTCGGTCGGGTTGGTGATGAAGCCGGTCTCGACCAGGACGGTCGGCATGTGGCTATTGCCGAGGACGTAGTAGTCGGCCGGCTGCACGCCACGATCGACCTCGCCGGTGCGGGCCTGTGTCGCCGCCTGGACGTCGTTTGCGAGCGTGTGGCTCGTGGCAACCAGACTCGGCGTGCGGCGCACACCGGTCACGAATCCCGACGACGCGCCGTAAAAGGTCGTCAGGCCGGAGTAGCCGGGATCGCCGAGGGCGTTGGCGTGGATCGAAATGAAGGCGTCGCCGCCGGCCGCGTCGGCGATGGCCACCCGATCGGCGAGGCTGATAAAGCGGTCGCTACTACGGGTGAGCACCACGCGCGCGCCGGCGCCACGCAGGAGCGCGCTGAGGTCCAGGCCGATCCGCAGGGTCACGACCTTCTCGACCCGGCCACCGGCGGTGGCACCGCCGTCGATCCCGCCGTGACCGGGGTCGACCACGATTGTCTCGCCGGCCAGCGGCCCGCCGGCGAACGCCGGCGCCGGGAGCGCCGCCAGGCCGGCCGCCAACAGGAGGCGCCAGCCGAGACGCCACCGTCGGCGCCTACCCCTTGCACGTTGTCGCACGTGTCAAATCCCTCGCTAGGGGACACACCAGGTCCCAGTATGTCTGCCCGTGCGGTGCCGCCTGCGGCCACCGCCCTCGGGCAGCATGCCACCGACGCGGCCCCCGCAACACCGTTTCGGCGTGACCACAAGGCAGAGCGATTCACTTTGACACGGTGTCGTCGATGGGGCGCGTTATCGGCATGCCCGTCCAACGTCGTATCGACGTTCGTGCACGACGTGATCAGTAGTCCGCCGGAGAGTGGAACCGTTATTCGTCCCTTGAGGCATCCTGAGTATGGCGGGACACGAACGTGGTGTAGTCGAGCCAGTCCGCCTGCTGAGGGCGCGCGGCGAGGACACGATCGAGGGCGCGAAGGATCGCGCCGAAGTTGCTATGGTCTATGCCCACCATGATGGCACA
>JAICXR010000451.1 GCA_025980355.1 Chloroflexota bacterium
ACGAGGGCCACCTGGGGAGCGTTCGCCAGCACCGCCTTCAGCCGCTCGCCGTGGCTTTGAAAGAAGCCGTCATCGTCGCTGGTGTAGACGGAGTTGGACGGCCCGCTATCGCCGAGGACGGTGTGCCGGAACGGACTATGGAAAACGAGCACGGTCGGCTGCCGCGGCGCTGTCGCCAGCACGCGGCCAAGCTGGTCGATTTGCCCGACCGTCAAGCTGGCGGCGGCCAGCGTGTCGCCCGATTCGACCGGGCCGGCGCCCACGAAGCGCACGCCGCCCAGCTCCCAGGTAAAGGGCATGGGCTGGCCCCAGGCCTGGATGAACCGCTGATATTGGGCGGCGCATTGTTCCCCGCCGTGGGCGGCATCCCAAAAGGTATGATTGCCCGTCACTGTGTAAAAAGGAGCCTCCCATTGGGTCAACCAGGCATTGGCTGCCGCGTACTCGGCCGCCAAGCCGTAGTGGGTCTCGTCGCCGGTGGACAGCAGCGCATCGGCCGATGGCAGCGTGGCCAGGTCGTTCGCTACGGCGGCAAGACGATCGGGTTCCGTATACCCGAAATGCATGTCACCGAACAGGCGGACGCGCCCGAGCACCGGGCCGCTCGACGGCAATCCGACAGCCGAACTGAGGAGCTGCAACGTAACGAGCGCCGCCGCCGGACGACTTGTTACGGGAAGCGCACTGTAGCCGCTCAGCGGTCCGCCGCCATCGTTCGCAGCGACGACCGGGGCGGCGACACTCGACGCCGACGCGCGCGACGCGTGGCCGCCGATGGGAAGCGTGGATGCGGTGGCCGACAGCAGGGTGGCGCCGGCCGCGCGCAGCAAGAGACGCCGGCTGATGGGGCGGGGCCCAGCGACTGTCCCGTCGGCCGGACGATGACCCGATGATGTCACAGTTAGGTTGCCGAAAATAAACGAGCCGCCGGAAAGTCAGCCCCGGCCACAAAGTTAGTATACAGCAAAGGATTAGGTTAAGATTGTGTATTGACCGAAAGTACTAGAGAAACTATGGTGTCTGGCGGACGACAGCGGAGGGCGAACGGCGCATGGCGCAGCAACGGGGCGGGCGACCGAACTTCATCATCTTCCTGACCGACGACCAGGGCTACGGCGACCTGTCTTGTATGGGCGCCACGGATTTCCGGACGCCGCACCTGGACGGTCTGGCGGCATCCGGCGCGCGCTTCACCCAGTGGTACTCCAACTCCCCGGTCTGCTCGCCGTCCCGGGCCTCCTTGCTCACCGGACGCTACCCGGGCAATGCCGGCGTCCGCGCCATCCTGGCCGGCCATCGCACCGCCAGCGGGCTGCCGAGCGACGTGCCGACGCTGGCCACCGCCCTGCGCGCCGAGGGCTATCGGACCAGCATGTGCGGCAAGTGGCACCTCGGCGTCGCGCCCGGCAGCCGGCCGGAAGATCACGGCTTCGACGACTGGTTCGGCTTCCTCGCCGGCTGCGTCGACTACTACAGTCATATCTTCTACTGGGGGATGAGCCGCGCCGGGCACGATCCGCTCCACGACCTCTGGTCTAATGGTCAGGAGGTCTACCACAACGGGGAGTACCTGACCGACCTGCTCGCCGCGAAGGCCGTCGACACCATTCGCCAGGCCGCAAGGGAGGACCGGCCGTTCTTCCTGTATCTGCCGTTCAACGCCCCGCACTACCCCATGCATGCGCCCCAGCGGTACCTTGATCGCTTCCCCGACCTCGCCCCCGATCGCCGCATCATGGCGGCGATGATCAGCGCCGTCGACGATGCGGTCGGCGCGGTACTGGCGGAACTGGAGCGCCAGAATATCCGGGACAACACCTGCGTCTTCTTCACCTCCGACAACGGCCCGTCCCGGGAAACCCGCAACTGGCTGGACGGCCGGCGCGACCCGTATTACGGCGGCACGGCCGGGGCCTTGAAGGGACACAAATTCAGCCTCTACGAAGGCGGCATTCGCATGCCGGCGATCATGAGCTGGCCGGAGCGCATCCCGGCGGGACAGGTCATCGCGGAGCCGGGGGCGGCGATGGATATCTTTCCCACCTTCCTCACGGCAGCCGGCGGAAACCCGGACGCCTACAACCTGGATGGGCTGGACGTCCTGCCGATGGTCGCCGGCGGCGCGGCGAGTCCCCATGCCGACCTGTACTGGGAGATGAACCGCCAGACGGCGATCCGGCGCGGTAACTGGAAGCTCGTGCTGGGCGGCCAACTGGTGGAGGGCGCGCCGCCGGAAGATGACGTCCACCTCGCCGACCTCGCCGCCGACATGGGCGAACGCCACAACCTCCGCGAACAACAGCCCGTCCTAGTGCAAGAGCTGCGCACGGCCGCCGAAGCCTGGCGGGCCGGCATCGAGGCCCGCTGGGAGCAGGAGTGGCTGCCACGCAGTAGCCCGGTGTAGGACCAGGACGCCTTGGATAATCTCTGGAGCGAATGTGGGCTTGGTACGCAGCCCAGGAGAAAGCTTCCCCGCCAATCCTCTTTGGCGGTAGAGTATCGCAAACCCGACGCGGCGCCGCTTCACGCCTCGTCACTGCCGAAAGGATCAGCACATGGATACGGAGACGGCGGCCCCGGCGTCAGCTCGGAGCAGCGCGGTGCACTCTGCCAGGTCGGTGCTGACGCGCCGTCGGCTCCTCCGCGGCATCGGCGCGGTGAGCGCGCTGGCGACCGCGGCCGTCTCGTTGGCGGCGTGCGGCGGCAGCGTCGCGACGGCGACTGTCAGCACCTCGTCCGTGGCGAGCGCCGGGTCGGCCGGGACGACGGCCGCGACGACAGCGGCGCCTGCGGCCGCAACGACGGCGACGAGTAGTCTGGCCACCGTCCAGGCGGCCACCTCGTCCGCCAGTGCCGCCAGCAGCGCGGCGCAAACCAGTGCCAGCGCCACGGCCTCGCGCACCAGCGCCGCCCCGGTGACCGCGGTGTCTCGCCGTGCAGGGACGGTCATCGCGTGGATGCCGCTGGATGCCTTCTCCCTGACGACCGGCATCGGCGCGGAGCTGATGAAGCCCTTCCTCGCCGAGAATCC
>JAICXR010000332.1 GCA_025980355.1 Chloroflexota bacterium
GATCATGGAGATCGGCGCCGTGAAGTTCCAGGGGGATCGGGTGCTGGACCGTTTCCAGACCCTGGTCCGGCCACGCCGCCCGCCGACCTTGCGCGTGCAACGCCTGACCGGCCTTACCCCGGCCGCGCTGCGTACGGCGCCCGCCTTCGACGACGTCCAGCCGCAACTCACGGCGTTTCTGGAGGACCTGCCGCTGGTCGCCCACTCCGTGGAGCTGGATCGGGACCGTCTTCGTCGTCAGGGACTGGCAGCCGCCAACCTCGGCTTCGATACCTACGAGCTGGCCGGACTCCTCTTGCCCGGCCGGCCGAGCTATGGCCTCCTGGCCGTGGCGGAGGCGCTCGGCCTTGCGCAGGAGGAACGGCATCGCGCCATGCCGGACGCCGAACTGACCCATCAGGTCTTCCTGAAGCTCTTCGGTCGCCTGGCCACGCTGGACCCCCGCGTGCTCCTCCAGGTCAACGAGCTCCTGGCGAACAGCGCCTGGCCGCTGCGCCTCCTGCTGCGCGAAGCGGAGCGAGTCGCCGCCGCCGACGCCATGAGCCGGCCCATCGCCGGTCGACGTTTCGCGCTCGATCCCGACGGGCTGCCGATGGCCCAACGCGGCAACGAGCCGCCCGCCCTGGAGGCGACGTCCGCGCCCAAGCCGCTGGACCTGGCGGCCCTGAACGCGGTGTGGGCGGCCGATGGACCGCTGGCGCGGGGCTTCCCGGCCTACGAACGGCGTCCGCAGCAGGAGGCGATGAGCGCCGCGATCGCCAACGCCTTCAACGACGGCGACCGGCTGCTGGTGGAGGCGGGCACGGGCACGGGCAAGACCCTCGCCTACCTCGTCCCCGCCGCCCGCTGGGCCTTGCAGAATGGCGAGCGCACGGTCATCTCCACCAATACCGTCAACCTGCAGGATCAGATTTCCTCCAAGGATGTCCCCGATCTGCAGCGGGCGCTCGGCCAGTCGTTCCGGGTCCACGTCCTGAAAGGGCGGAGCAACTACCTCTGTCTGCTGCGCTGGGCCGATTTCCGCAGCCGCCGCCCCGGTGCCGCCCCCTTGTCGCCGCTGGAGAGCCGCGTGCTGGTGAAAGTGCTGCTCTGGCTCGGCCAGACCGGCAGCGGTGACCAGGCGGAGCTGAACCTGGTCGGCGAGGAGCAGTCGCTCTGGTCGCAGATCTCGGCGACCCAGGAAACGTGCACCAACGACTCCTGCCTCTTCAAGCAGCGGCGGACCTGCTATTTCTTCAACGCCCGCCGGGCGGCGGAGGCGGCGCATCTGATCGTCGTCAACCACGCCCTGCTGCTGTCCGACCTCGCCGCCGACAACGGCGTCCTGCCGGAGTACGAGCATCTGATCGTGGACGAGGCCCACCACCTGGAAGAGCAGGCGACGAGCCATCTGGGCTTCGATCTGCAGCGGCGCGACTTTTTCGCCCTCTTGCTGGAGCTAAACGGGACGGGCGACCCGCAGCGGCCGGCCGGCCTGACCCAGGAGTTGCAGCGCGTGCTGCCGCGCACCGAGGCCGCCGCGGCGCGGGCGATCGAACGCCTGCGCCAGAGCGAGCAGAGCATCGAACGGGCGCGGGAGGTTGGCGGGCGTTTCTTCGGCGCGGTGGCGACCTTCGTCGGCGCCTTCGGCAGCGACGGCGGCAACCGCGTCCCCTTCGCCGAGCGCTCCGGCGCCGGCTACGAGCGGCACACGCGGGTGACCGACGCGGTGCGCGAGCATCGCCAGTGGCCGGCGTTGGCAAGCGCATGGTCCGACCTCAGCGTGGTGCTGGCGGACCTGCACCAGCACCTGGAACATGTCGCCCAGGACATCGCCGGCCTGCCGGGCGGCCAGCGCGAGGATTGGGAACGTGCCACCGTCCTGCTGACCGCGCTGACCCGCCGCATCTTACAAATGCGGATCGAACTGGAAGCCCTGATCGAACAACCCGACGCCAACCGCGTCTACTGGATCAGCCAGGGTGACCATCAGGACGCGCTCAGCCTGCACAGCGCCCCCCTGAACGTCGGCGAGTTGCTGGAACCGATGCTCTTCGCCCCGCGCCGGACGGTGGTGCTGACCTCCGCCACCCTGACGGTCAACGGTCGCTTCGATTTCATCCGCGACCGGCTCGGCCTCACCGCCGCGACCACGAAGACCGAGCGGATCGGTTCGCCGTTCGACTATCCCCGGCAGGCGCTGGTCTACCTGCCGATCGACCTGGCCGATCCCATGGCGCCGGCCTACGGTGCGCAGGTCAACGAGGCCCTGATCGATTTCGCCACGGCCGCGCGGGGCCGCTGCCTCGTCCTCTTCACCTCTCATGCCGCCTTGCGGGCGACCTACCGGGCGATCAAGGAGCCCTTGGAACAGCAGGGCATTGTCGTCGTCGCCCAGGGCGTGGACGGCTCTCGCAACCAGTTGGTCCAGACCTTGCGGGCCCAGCACGCCACCGTCGTGCTCGGCAGCGCCAGCTTCTGGGAAGGGGTCGATGTGGCCGGCGAGGCGCTTTCGGCGCTGGCGATCGTGCGGCTGCCCTTCGCGGTACCGTCGGACCCGGTGGTGGCGGCCCGTAGCGAGCAGTTTGCGCGACCCTTCGACGAATATTCGGTGCCGCAGGCGGTGCTCCGCTTCAAGCAAGGGTTTGGCCGGCTGATCCGCACGGCGAGCGATCGCGGCGTCCTGCTGGTGTTGGATCGGCGGGTCACGAGCAAGTACTATGGCAAACAGTTCCTGGCCTCCCTGCCCGGCGGCAATGAAATCCGCGGTCGCCGGGGCGAGATCAAGGACGCGACGGCGACGTGGTTGGGAGCGCGATAATGGCCCGGTTGCTGTCCGTCGATCGCTGGGTCTTGCCGTTGCTGAACCTCGGCAGCCTGCTACTCAACATCGTGCCGTCGAAGGTGATGTACGCCCTTGCCGACATCGGCGGAACGATCACCTACTGGGGCTGGCCGGCGAAGCGGCGGGCGGCGCTGGAGAACTACCGCGTGGCGCTGGGCGAGGCGGTGACGGCGGCGTTCCTGGACCGGACGACGCGCGGCTCCTTCCGCACCTACGCCCGGATGATCCTGGACGTGCTGCGTATGCGTCGCATGCCCTTCGAGCGGCTGCGCCAGCTCATCAGGCTGGAAGGGGCGGAGCACCTGACGGCCGCCATGGAGCGCGGCAAGGGCATCGTCGCCGTGCTCCCCCACGCCGGCAACTGGGAACCGGCGTCGAACATCATCGCCTTCCTGCCCTATCGCTTCCTGGCGGTGGTGGACGAAGGCGTGGTGAGCCGCGCCGTCGCCGGCTCCCGGCAACGGGCCGGGCTGAGCGTCGTCGAGCAGTCGAAGGCGGCCCGGCCCACCATCCGCGCCTTGCGCCAGAACGCCGTCGTGATTCTGGTGGCCGACCTGGTCAAAGATTTTCGGGCGGCGCGGGTCCAGTTATTCGGCCGGGAGACCTACCTGCCGGCCGGCCCCGCCTACCTGGCGGTGCGCACCGGCGCCGCCGTGGTCCCGGTGATCGCCATTCGCCAGGCCGACAACACGAGCGTGATTACCGTCGAGCCGCCACTCTATCCCGATCCCAAGGCGAATCCGGAAGAAGAGGCCCACCGCATCTCCCAGGCGATCGCCGACTATTTCCAGCGCGTGATCCAAGGCCACCCGGAGCAGTGGTATCCCTATCGCCGCCTCTGGACGGAGGCCTGATGTGCTCAGCCCCTTCGACCTCTCACCGGGACAGCCGCTAACGCCGGCGACTTTCACCATCACGGCGGACGAAGCGCGCGCCTACCTGCAGGCGGTGGGCGACACCTCGGCGCTCTACCAGCAGGCCGCGCCGCCGCTCCCCCCGCTGCTCCTGGCCGCCCGCGGCCTGCAACTGCTCATGGCCCAGGTGGAGATCCCCCCCGGCACGGTCCATGGCAGTCAGGAGTGCGAGTTCTTCCAACCCGCCTACGCCGGCCGGCCGTTGAACCTCACCGCCTCGGTGCCGCGCGCCGCCACTCGCCAGGGCCAGCGCTTCGTCACGCTGGAGATGGAGTTGTTCGATGACGGGGCGCCGGTCTGCCGTGGTCGGGCGGCGCTGATCATCCCGGCGCGGGGTAAAGGGGACGACCCCGCCGGTTAGGCGACGCCGACGGCGGCGGCCAGGGCCAGCGCGGCATCGGTGAGGGCGGTTGCTGTGTCGTCCGTGAACGGCGCCGGGCGGTTGTAGGCCCGGTGGGCCTGGCCAGATTCGTAGCCGCCTTCAGCGTAGGCGTTCGCCGTGCAGAGATAGCCGACCATACCGTTGGCGTAGCCCAGGACCAGCGTCTCCGCGATACCGTTGGCGTCCGCCAGGCCCGCCTCGATCGCCTGGCCGATTTCGAGCATGAGCTCC
>JAICXR010000288.1 GCA_025980355.1 Chloroflexota bacterium
CGATCGTCAGGTCCGCCAGGCCGCCGTCCGTCCGCAGGCTCGCTTGGCCGTCGCTCAGTAGCCGCTCAAACGTCGCCTGGTCCACCCGTCACGCCCCCTTGCTGGAAGACGCCGGCACAATAGCATTTACGGGCCGGCGGAGCAACCCCCCGATGTTCCTATGCCGCGCTCCGGCCGCCGGCCGGGCTGCCTATACTACGGCCAGCTTCGCTCTCCGCGAGGCGATATCGGCCCGACGCCAATGCAGCGGAAGGAGCCCCCGGCGATGCTCGACGTAGAGCAGCTCTTGCACATGACGCAGGCCCAGCTCGACGACCTGTTCCGGGCCAGCCCGGCCGGCCCGATCCCCCAGGGCGATGTCGACGGCACCGTCCTCATCGCCCCCGGCACGGTGCTCAGCGACACGGCCGCCCGGCTGGTGCACCTCATCGCCTGGCAAGGCAAGGTGTTCGACGCCGCCTCCGGCACGCTGAAGAACAAGATCCTGCCGGAGGGCGACCAGGCCATCGTCGCCCAGGTCTACCGCTCTTCGAGCTGGTTCGACGGCAAGGAGTGCATCGTCCTCGACTACTCCCGGACCTCGCTCGTCGCGCACTGGATCCGCGACGAAATCCGCCTCGTCGCGCCCGGCCTCTACCTCGGCCTGGTCTTCTGGGAACGCGACCGCATCCTCGACTTCGCCCTGGCGACCCATTCCCAACCACCGACGTAACGGTATGACGGACCAGGTGGCATTGACGCTGCTGGCCCCGGTCAGGCCGGTCGCGGCGGACGCCCTCCGCCAGGTGCTGGCCCAGATGAGCAAGGACCCCGGGGGCAATCCGGTCATTCCCCTGGGCAAGCTGACCGGGGTCCATTTCGCGCGCTTGCTCCTGCTGGAGGCGACGCAGGACCTACGGGGATCGCCGATTCCGGCCAACCTGATCTGGATGAGCGATGCCGACGCGCCGCTGGAACGGCATCTGGAACAACTGCTGGAGGTCGCCGGCGAGGGGTTGGACCAGGTCTTCGGCGCGTGCGAGGGCTACCCCGAGCCGGGCCGGCGCGACCTTGCGCAGCGACGGGCCTATCTGAGGGCGCACATCATCCCCAATCAGGCGGTCTATGTCAACACCATTGGCCGCACCGTGGCGCAGGTGCGCCAGGAGGACCGGCTGCGCGACGCCCTGGAGGGGTTCCTGGATCGGGTCCGTGGTCAGTGGTCCGGCTGGGACGCCGCCACGGCGCGGGAGGCGATCCGTCGCTATGTCGACGATGACCCCGCCTTACGCTGGGCGCGCCTTCCCGTCCCGCCGCCGCCGCTCGGCTGGCGCATCCGGCAGGCGCTCGACTTCGCCGGCCTACCATTGGTGATCTTCCTGCTCTCGCCGGTGCTGCTGCCGGCGTTCCCGGTCTGGCTGTGGCTCTTGCGCCGCCATGAACAGGCCGACCCGGCGCCGCATGTCGCGCCCGCCCCGGCCCACGAACAAACGCTGGCCGACCTGGAGGATTGGGGGCCGCAGAACCAGTTCAGCGCGGTCGGCTTCCTCAAGCCGGGCTGGTTCCGCCTGATCACGACCCTGGCCGTGCTGCGGCTGGTCGGCTTCGGCGCCCGCCACCTCTTCAATCGCGGCAACCTGGCCGGGGTCAAGACGATCCACTTCGCGCGCTGGGTCATGCTCAACGACCGGCGGCGGGTGATCTTCGCGAGCAATTACGACGGCAGCCTCGAGAGCTATATGGACGATTTCATCGACAAGGTCTACTGGGGCCTCAACGCCGTGTTCAGCAATGGCTTCGGTTACCCCAAGACGCGCTGGCTGCTCTTTGGTGGCGCCCAGGACGAGCAGGCCTTCAAGGACTTCCTGCGCGTCCACCAGGTGCCGACGCAGGTCTGGTTCTCGGCCTACCCGAAGCTCACCGCGCGCAACCTTGACAACAACGCCAGAATCCGCCAGGGCCTCTCGGGGACGATGGACGCCGCCGCGGCCCGGCAGTGGCTGAAGCGGCTCTGAGCAGCGAAGGGGGATCGGCTATGGCGGAGGCGCTGGAGTTCACCGACATCCAGGGCATCGTCACGCGCGGCTACGCGAAGCTCCGCGCCGCCAGCTATGCGCTCCTGGAGATTACCGACGTGGCGGCAACCCGCACCTGGCTGGGCGCCCTGGCGGGGTCGATCACCTCCACCGTGAACGACCCCGCCAACGTCGCCCAGAACATCGCCTTCGCCCCCTCCGCCTTGCGCAAACTGGGGCTGGCCCCGGAGGCGCTGGCCATGTTCTCCGCCGAGTTCCTTGACGGCATGCCGAGCGCCCACCGCGGACGGCTGCTGGGCGACCTGGACGACAACGCGCCGGAGCATTGGGCCTGGGGCGGCCCGACCGGCGCGCCGGTCGACCTGATGTTGATGCTGTACGCCCGGGATGAGGCCGGCCTGGCCGCCCTCGCTGCCGCCCAAGCGTCGGCCTTCCAGGGCGCCGGGCTGCGCCTCACGCAGACGTTGGCGACCGTCGACCTGGGCGACGTGGAGCATTTCGGCTTCCACGACGGTGTCTCCCAGCCGATCATCGAGGGCATCCCCAAAGCCGAGCCGGCCGCAAACGTCATCAAGGCCGGGGAGTTCCTGCTGGGCTATCGCAACGAGTACGGCCTCTACACCGCCCGCCCCCTGCTGCCGGCCTCCGCCGACCCGACCACCATGCTCCCCCGCGACCCGGCCGGCTCCGGCGCCGCCGACCTCGGCCGCAACGGGACCTACCTGGTGGTGCGCACCTTGCAGCAGGACGTGCGCGGCTTCCGGCAGTTCCTGGAGCGGACCAGCGCCACGCTGGACAGCGGCGGCGCGGAGGCCCGGCTACGCCTGGCGGCGAAGCTCGTCGGCCGCTGGCCGAGCGGCGCGCCGCTCGTGAAGGCGCCGGACCGCGACGACCCCGCGCTGGCCGCCTTCAACGACTTCGCGTACGCCAAGGACGACCCCGACGGCCTGCGCTGTCCCATCGGCGCCCACATCCGGCGCTCCCACCCCCGCGACTCCCTGGACCCCAGCCCTGGCAGCGACCGCTCCGTCGCCGTCGACAAGCGCCATCGCCTGATCCGCCGGGGCCGCGAATACGGGCCGCCGCTCCCGCCGGACGATAGCGCCGGGTCCGCCGATCCGGGCATCGCCGACGCCGAGCGCGGCCTGCACTTCATGGCGGTGAACGCCAACATCTCCCGCCAGTTCGAGTTCATCCAGCATACCTGGGTCAACAATCCCAAGTTCGCCGGCCTCTACGACGACGCCGACCCGCTGCTGGCCGCCCACACCCCCGCCGGCGGCACCTTCACCATCCCGGCGGAGCCGGTGCGCCAGCGGATCACCGGCCTGCCCCGCTTCGTCACCGTCCGCGGCGGCGCCTACTTCTTCCTGCCCGGCCTCCGCGCCATTCGGTACCTGGCAACCATGGGAAGCTGAGGCCAACGGTGGCCCTGCAGCACGCCAGTGGGTCACGCCTCAAGCAACGGACCTGGCCCCGGATATTCGACGGGCGGCCACCAGCCAGCCTCCCGCCAGAAACGCGGGGAAACGACAACATAGTCATTGTTGAGGTGTAGGACATTGATCGTCACACGGCCACAAGGAGTGATTCCCGCAACCGTTATCCCGCCCGGCGACCATACGAAATGATCGCGCCAACGCTGCAACCGAGGGTTGAACAAGGCGACGACTTCCCCCGTCACCGTGTCCTCAGCCCGGGTGCGATCCCCCCTATGCTCATTGCAACTACGGCACGCCAGCCAGAGATTTTCCCGAACGGTCAGACCGCCGGCTGCCACAGGTAGGAGGTGGTCGAGGCTCAACGGCATCCCGACGAGCACCTCCGGACTCCGGCCATAGCCGCATCGTCGACCCGCGTCGGCGCGAATCTGGCGCCGCAATGCATCGGGGACACGCGGTGGTGTCACCCGTTCGCTTCGAGATCCGCCAAAGTTGGAAGGCGATGGCCTCGCCACTTCAGTAGCACGGCCGCGTAGGCCTTCCGCAACATAAGTTCATCCGCGACGTGGTGCAAGGCAGCCAAACGCTCCGCCTCCGCCTTGCTCAGGGCGCTACTCCGCTGCTTATCTTGTAGTTCCTCGAGTTCCTCTTGCTGCTCCGGCGCAACCACACTCCGCAGCACCTGCCACAGAAGCGCGTCCTCGAAGGCTTCCAGGCGGCGAGTGCGTGCCGCATTTCAGCCGGCACGTCCTCGGGCAAGGGTGGAATCGCCGCCGAGAGCGCCTGCTCGATGAGACTGTCCACCGGGCGATGCGTCAATGCGGCCAGTCGCTCGAACCGTCGGTAGAGCGACGGGGCGACCGGGACGGCAACGGAATCGACGGCCATGTGTCCCCCTTCGGCGCGTTGTTCCCCTCAGCAAAGAGTAACAGACCGAAGTGCCTGCCGTTTTGGCAAAGGCCAGAACGGATAACAGGCGTCGGCGCGGACCCCATCCGCCTGCTCCAGAGCAGTGGATCATGCAGCATTACGGTCCAGCACCTGGCCAATTCACGATTGCTGTGCCGACACAGGACGCCTACCGCGGCAACCCGAATTCGCCCTTTAACTGATTCGCCAGCTGGTTGAGCTGGTCCAGCTTCGCCGCTACCGGAGGTGGCACCTGCTGGGCGCTACTCGACAGCGCGTTGGTCTCCTGTTGCACGGCATTGAGGAGATCATCGAGGGAGAGGTGGATATCGATCTTTCGGGATACCTTCACTTCCACGAACTCGTAGTCCTGGTCGTTCTTCGCATCGGCCATCTGCGTACTCCTTCAGGCAATCGCCACGGTGGGGACGGCGATCGTGTCGATCCCGACCTGGGCCAGGGTGAGGCCCAAGAGCTCGTAGGGCGCCACGACGTTGTGCAGCTCGATCTTGCCGATGGAGGTGCTCGCCGTGAGGTTGCGGATCACCAACTGGTCGATCTTCGCCTCCGCCACGGGGTTGACCTTCAGGGTGAGGTCCAGGCAGCCGAGGTCGAGATGGAACGCCTTCGGC
>JAICXR010000466.1 GCA_025980355.1 Chloroflexota bacterium
CATGCCAATGAGTGGCTACGAAGCCTCCCAAGTCGGCTATCGCCTAGGTGGGCGGCTCAGCGTGTACATTGAGGACCACGCCTTGGGCGGCGTAACGGGCGAGCAGGGTGGCTATCGCGTCGATCCCGACCACCCGCGCACGACGGAGCTGGCGCCGGACATCGCCTTTGTGCGCGGCGATCGCCTGCCGCCGCGCGACTCTCCGGAGTACCGCAAGGCGCTGCTCCTCGCCCCGGACCTCGCCGTGGAAGTGGCGTCACCGGACGACTTTCGGCCGGGGCTGAATGAGAAGGCCCGCCGCTACCTGCAGTTCGGCACGCGCCTGGGTTGGGTGATCTGGCCGCGCCATCAAACGGTTGACGTGTGGCATCCCGGCGACACCACACCGACCACGCTCACGCTCAAGGACGCGCTCGACGGGGAAGACGTGGTGCCAGGCTTTCGCTACCCGATCTCCGGCCTGTTCGCCTGAACCGCGGGCGCTACCGCCAATACTTGAAGGGAGTAGTATGGCGGAGAATCCCAGGGCCGTCGTCCTGCTGAGCGGCGGGCTGGACTCCACCACCACCCTCGCCATCGCCCAGCAGCAGCGGTTCGCGGTCTACGCCCTCACCTTTCGCTATGGCCAGCGACACGACGCCGAGATTACCGCGGCGCGGCGCATCGCCGAACGGTACGGCGTTCGCCAGCATCTGATCGCTGAGATCGACCTCCGCCAGTTCGGCGGCTCGGCGTTGACCGCCGACATCGCCGTGCCGAAGGGACGCGACACCGACGAGATGGCCCGGGGTATTCCGGTGACCTACGTCCCCGCCCGCAACACCATCTTCCTCTCCTTCGCGCTGGCATGGGCCGAGGTGCTGGGGGCGGACGACATCTTCCTCGGCGTCAACGCCCTCGACTACAGCGGCTACCCCGACTGCCGGCCGGAGTACATCGCCGCCTACCAGGCGATGGCGAACCTCGCCACGAAGGCCGGCGTCGAAGGGCGGCAACGCCTGACCATCCACACGCCGCTGATCGCCATGAGCAAGGCCGAGATCATCCGTCGCGGCCTAGACCTCGGCGTGGACTACGCGCCGACCGTCACCTGCTACGACCCGAGCCCCGATGGCGCGCCCTGCGGCCAGTGCGACGCCTGCCAATTGCGCCGGAAGGGCTTCGCCGAGAACGGCATGGCCGATCCGGCGACGGCACCGGCGATGCAGCAGTAGTGTACAATCGGCGCCGGCGGCACCCGCTCGGGCCACCGAGTCGAACACGTGCAGCCCAGCCCTATTATTGTGGGATCTGGGACCCGAAAGGAGCGCTGAGGATCAATGGAACGCCTGCAAGCAACCCGCCGGAAGTTCTTGGGCAGTTGCGCCATTGCGGTGGGGGTGGTCGGCCTGGCCGCCTGTGGCGCCGGGGGAGCGACCGTCAACGCGACCGGCGCATCAACCGGGCAGACGACGGCCGCTATCGCCACCGCGACAGTGAGCACGACCACCGCCGCCGCTGCCACGACCGCCGCGTCCGTCGCCAGCACATCTGTCGCCGCCGCGGCATCGACCAGCTCGGTCGCGGTCACGGCGTCCAGCCCCGTCCCGTCGACGAGCCAGGCGGTGGCCCGCGCCGCGGGGACGGTCGACCTCTGGCTGCTCGGCGACGAAGTCTGGTTCAAGCCCATGGTGGACGCCTACAACAAGAGCCAGGATAAGGTCAAGGTCCAGTGGGAACCCAAGAGCGACCCCTCCGGTCAGACCGGACTCGTGGCGGCGGAGGCCGCCGGCGGACCGCCCAATCTGGTCATCACCTACGACGAGGTTGCGGTCGGCTTTGCGGCGAAAAAGATGATCCAGCCCATGGACACCATCCTGGGGCAACTGAAGCTCACGTCCGACCAGTTCCAGAAGCCGGCCGTCGACGGGATCACCTGGCAGGGCAAGCTCTGGGGCTTGCCGGTCGACTGGGATCCCGACTTTATGCTCTTCTACAATCCTGATCAGTTCCAACAGGTCGGCCTCGACCCCGACAAGCCGCCCGCAACACTGGAGGACCTGGCGGCCTACGCCGAGAAGTTGGACGTCCCGAGCGGCAACACCTACAAGCGCGTCGGCTGGGTCCCCTGGAACGGCTGGGGTTTCTGGCCTATGGCCATGAGCTTCATCTTCGGCGGCACCGGCGTGTACGACGCGACGACCCAGCAACCGACGCTCAATAGCCCATCCATGGTTGAGGGAATGACCTGGGTCGCCGACTGGGCGAAGCGCTATAACCCCACCGCCGTCGCCGACTCCGCCAAGGGCAGCACCAAAGCCGGTCCCTTCGGCGATGGCAAGCTTGCCATGCTGTCGATCGGCGACTGGGAATTGCAGACCCTCCACAACGCCGCGCCGAAAGACTTCCACTATCGCATCGCGCCGTTCCCGCCGCCGGCCGCCCACAAGCAGGACTACCATCTGTCTTCCAGCGGCTGGATCTGGATCCTGCCGACCGGCGTCCACGATCTCGACGCCACGGCAACCGTGCTCGGCTGGCTGGCGGCCGACAAGCAAATGGTGGAGTGGTGCCAGAATATCGGCTGGCTCCCGGCCCGCACCGCCCTGTTGAAAGACCCCGCCTTCCAAACTGAAGACTGGAAACCGTTCGTCAACGCCCTGCAGACGCTCCCCCTCTACCCGGAGATCCAGCCGACGCCGGATGCCGTCGCGATTGAGACCGCTATGAAAACGGCGGCGACGAACGTCTTGGCGCTGAAGAACTCGCCGAAGGAGGTGCTGGACGACGCCCAGTCGACGCTGGTTGCCCAGCTCAAAGCACAGGGCTGAGGCAGCTGGACCCGTCAGGGCGGACGGCGCTCCTTGCCGGTGGACTGAGCGTTGTGGATGA
>JAICXR010000152.1 GCA_025980355.1 Chloroflexota bacterium
CCGGCAGGGTGGGGCGCCCGGCCGTAACACCAGGACCTCGAAGCGCTCCTGGAGTTGGAGCTGGTCTCCGAGGCCGAGTCCGGTGACGAAGTCGATGAACTGGGAGCAGCAGCCGAGGAAGACGTGCTGGCCGTTGTCGACCTCTATCCCGTCGACGGCAAACGAGGTCGCCTTGCCACCGAGCAGACGGCTCCGTTCGAAGACCTCCACCGCGTAGCCCAACCGCTGGAGTTCGACGGCCGCGCTGAGCCCGGCCAGGCCGGCGCCCACGACGGCTATACGGCCTGCAGCCACGACCGCACCATGACGTCGAGTTTGGCCGTGGCCGAGAGCGACACCCGCCGGGAGAGGGGCAAGGTGGGTTCGCGCTCGATCCGCTTCAGGATGCCCTGGTAGATGCCGGCCATGGTGAGCACGCAGGCGGCGGAGGAGGTGGGGATCAGGTCGGCGACGTGCAGGCCGGAGGCGAACAGGCGCCGGGCCCGCTCCGCCTGGTACCGCACGAAGTCCTCCCAGGCGGGGTTCAGCCCATCGACGGGCTGACCGCAAGCGCCGGACAGGCGATCGATCAGCGCCTCCTCGCCGATCCCGAACCGTTTCAACTCCTCCAGCGGGAGGTAGATCCGGCCGAACTGGAAAAGATCTTCGCGCACGTCGCGCAGGATGTTCGTCAGTTGCATGGCGACGCCGAGGTCGTCGGCGCAGGTGAGCGCCTCCTGATCCCGGAAGCCGAAGATCCGGACGCACATGCGGCCGACCGAGGACGCCACCAAGCTGCAATAGTCGCGCAACTCCTCCCACGACCGGTAGCGGTTCCGGTGCAGGTCCACCTCGACTCCGGCGATGACCTGTTCCAGTTCGCCGGGCGGGATCTGGTAGCGGTCCATGGCCAGTCCGAGCAGCTGCATGACCGGGTCGCTGTAGCTGCCCGCCGTGCAGCGACGCAAACGCTCGCGATGCCAGGCGAGCCGCTCGGGATCGCGCTCGCTGCGCTGACGGTCGGCCTCATCGTCCACCTGGCGCGCGAAGTCGTACAGGGCGTACACCGCCATGCGCTTCGCCCTCGGCAGGGCGATGAAGCCCCAGTAGAAGTTCTTTGCCTCCCGCCGCGCCATGTCCGCGCAGTACTGCTCCGCTGCCTGGAGGGAAACATCGGCTCCGAATTCAGGCCGTCCATTCAGCGTCCGCATGCCCCGACCTCCGGAACGACTGCCTGCCCGCGACCGCGAGCAGCCCGATCTTGACCGATGGCGGCACTTCCGGCCGGCACCGGTCAGTGCGATACCCGGCGGCGGCGATCGCCCGTAGGATCGCTTCGCCGCCGAGGCGGTAGAGCGCCAGTTGCAGGCGGAGGCGGCCGCTAACACTCCCTTCGAGCAGCACACCGGATGCCAGCAGGCGGCGCGCCCGCTCGCAGTGCGCCCGGACGGCACCGGCCGGACCCAACTCCTCCAACTCGGTCTGGAGCAGATAGGTCCGGCCCTTTCGCCGGTCGACGCTCACGTCCTGCGCGAAGTTGGCGAGTTGGAGGCCGATGCACACGTCATCCGAGAGCGCCTCACGGGCCGACGTGGCGACGCCGAAGAGGTGGAGCACCATCCGCCCGACCGGGGCGGCCGAGAGCCGGCAGTAATCGCGCAACTCGTCCCAGGTGCGGTAGCAGGCGACGCGCTGATCCTGGAGGTTGGCGTCGATCAGGTCGAAGAACGGCTCCGGCGGAAGGCGGTAGGCCGCGATGGTGCGGGCGAGCGCGATCAGCGCCGGGTGGGCGGGGGGCGGACCGCCGCCGAAACAGCGCTCCACATCCTGCCGCCAGAGCGCCAGGCGGGGCTCGGCCCATTCGCCCTGCTCGTCACCGAGGTCGTCGGTCAGCCGGCAAAAGGCGTAGACGCGCCGGAGGTGGCGGCGCAGCGCCGGAGGGGCGAGTCGGGAGACTACCCAGAAATTTTCGTAGTGGTGGCGGGTGAGGTAGCCGCAGTAGGCGTCGCCAAGCTCGAGCTCGGTCACGACGCTCATGCGCGCATCCTCGGTCCGGTCCTCGCGCCAGTATAGGCGGGGCGTAGGAAACGAGTCAAGGCCAACCGGCCTCAGCAGTGCGGCTCAACATGCCTGCATGCCAACGATACGCTGGTCTGTCCGCCCTTCCCCAACCTGCCGCTGCCGGTAGCCGGCCTGTTCGCGGGGACCAACCGCTGGCGGTTGGTCCCCGCGAACGCCCGTCCCCTACTGATTCTGGAACGGCCAGCGCATCCCGGCGAAGGGATTATCGCCGCCGCCGTAGGCGATGTCCTGATTGAGGCGGGCGCTGAGGTCTTGCAGGCCGGAACCGAGCGGTACCTTGCCATTGTAAATGTCCAGGACCTGCGTGTTGTAGTCGGTCTGGTTCTTGGCGGCGTTGAAGTGCGCCCAGATCACGCCGTGCGGTCGCTTCGGCACGCCGGAGAAGACCTGCGGGTGTTGGTACGGATACTGTGTCGGCGGCCGGAAGAAGGTCGGTTGGGCGCTCAGCTTGGCCGGCACGAGGTACTGGTGCTGGGCGAGGAAGGTCTGGAACTCGTCGCCCATGATCCAGCGCATGAAGGCCCAGGCGTCGTCGGGATGCTTCGTCTGGGCCCAAGCGTTCATCGGGTGGCCGCCCATCCAGGAGCCGCCGGGCTTGCCTTGCATGCCGAACACGGGCAGGATGTCCCACTCGAAGGAGTTCTTGATCAGCGGCCACATGCGCGGCCAGTCGTTGACGGAGCGCCAGTGCATGCCGATGTGGCCGGTGGAGAAGAGATTGGTCCCGCCGGTGCCGGAGATGCCGGGTCGCCCGGCCTGCAGCTTTTTGGCGGAGGCTTGTGCCTGCGGCGTCGGCGCACTGACGTTGATCGCCAGCCGGTTCAGCCAATCGAGCGCCATCTGGTGGGCAGCGACGCTCTCCGGGATCGCCAACTGGGTGGTGATCTTCGGGTCGTATTGCAGGTGAGAGGCGCCGAGCGTCCAAATGAGGGTGCCGATGCCGTTGAAGTCGTAGAAGGCCCAATCCAGCCCCCACATGTCGTTGGCCGGGTCGCTGAGCTTCTGGGCCGCGCTCAGCATATCGTTGATGGTCCACTCGCCCGGATTCTGGCTGGCCTCCCAGGGATCGGGGAGGCCCTTCGCCTTGAAGAGCGTCTTGTTGTAGTAGACGGCGAACGGCTCCGACCAGTAGGGGATGCCGTAGGTCTTCTGCCGCCAGCGTTCCACCTCCGTCAGGGCGTAATCTTGCACCATGTTGATCTTGTCCTGGGCCAGGTACTTGTCCAGTTGGAGGACCTGACCCGAATCGTAGGTCTTGGGGAGCGTATCCGTCCGCCCGTCCCAGAGGTCCGGCGCGGTCCCCGCCGCCAACTGGGTGTCCAGCTTGGTCTGGGCGTAGTCGCCGGTCTTGTCCACCTCGATCGCGATCTTGTTCTTCTGCTGATACTCGGCCCAGATCGGCACGAACTGGTCCATCGCCGCCGGCCGCCAGCTCAAAAAGCGCAGCGTCACGTTCGCCCCGCTCGGCGCAGCAGCCGACGAGGCGGGCGCACTGGCCGACGCGCTGGCAGCGGACGGCGTCGATGCCGCGGTCGTCGCGGCGACCTGGCTGGTGGCAGCAGGAGTGCTGACCGCCGCGCTGGTCGTGACGGCGCCGGTGGTCGTGACGGCGCTGGTGGTCGGGGCGGCGCTGGCGGGGGATGACGACGCGGTGGTCGTCGCCGTCGCGCTCACCGCCCCACCACAGGCGGCCAACGCCGCGAGGGCGACGGTGCCGACGCTCCCCTGACCGAGCAGCAGGAGAAAACGTCGCCGGGATTGCCGATGGGATTGCACGGTCTGATCTCCTTCCTGGCCTTCCAACAGTGCCGACCGCCGCGCCGCTTGACCCGCTCCGCCGAAAACCGAGGGGCAAGTAGGTGGCGAATCGCGGAGGCCGCTCCGCGAACTTGCACGGACGGTTGGCCGACATGGAAGGGCAAGCAGGGGATCGCCGTTCGATGATAGCACATCGCCAAGCAGGGCGAACGGCCGGTACCGATGCGCCAGAGCGACATGCCGCCAACGATGCCCCGCCCCGCATCGAACCGGTCGCGCGCCGGCCGGGCGAGCAGGGTTCGAACTCCATGGTACGTTGGTGCCGAGCGGGCGAAGAGAGGAGATGGTGATGGTCGACAAACTGCGCGAGGTATTTGAGCGCACTCAGCAACAGCCCGAAGACGAGCAGGACTACATCGCCGAGATGGTCCGGCGTGAACTTGAAGACCAGAAGTGGGGACGATCCAACGACCT
Source organism: Chloroflexota bacterium (assembly GCA_025980355.1). Classification (GTDB taxonomy): domain Bacteria; phylum Chloroflexota; class UBA4733; order UBA4733; family UBA4733; genus UBA4733. Next base: position 4,294 of record JAICXR010000152.1, read on the forward strand.
GCGCCAGGCCGTCGAGGCGTCCGATACCGACTATGCTGCGGGAGACGCCATGGACTTTGAGGATTACGACCGAGTGCGCCGCGAACGCTAGTGCCCTATCGTGTTCGTATCTCCAGACATGTACAGCAAGACCTCGACGATTTGCCGGAAGCAGCATACAACCGGGTGAGGGAAGCAATCCAAAAATCGTTGCCAACCGCAAAGATGCCTACCGGTGATACAGCCCTTCGGCCTAGCCGAAGGGCTGTGCCGCGCCTATGACCCGCCGTTTGCGTTCACGGCACCGGTCAGGAGCGCTTTCGAAGAAGGGAAGGACACGGTGGGCGCCGCCCCGGGTTGGGCGACGGACGGGACACGGCGATTGCCGACGGCCACGGCGCTCAGCGCGCCCAGCACGGCGAGGCTGGCGGCCAGGGCCAGGGCGGGGCGCAGGCCGGCCTCGAAGCTTGCCGGCGTGCCCAGGTGGCCGTTGGCCGTGAACACCGCGGTGGCGACCGCGACTCCGAAGACACCGCCGAAGCGTTGGAGCGTGTTCGTCGCTCCGGACGCCTTGCCCATGTCCATTGGCGCTACCGCGCTCAGCGCCGCCGTCGGCGTGGTGGCGAACGGCATCGAGATGCCGACACCGGCGAGCAGCAGCGGCAGCACCAACCGGGCGTAGCCCGCCTCGGGAGTCGCCACGACCGCCAGCCAGGCCAGACCGACGGCGAAGAGCAGGAGGCCGACCAGCATGACGGGGCGCTGCCCGAAGCGATCGGCGAGGAGACCAGCCGTTGGCGCCACCAGCAGCGGCGTGGCCGTCATCGGCAGGAAGCGCAGGCCGGCCTGCAGGGGCGAATTGCCGAGAGCGACCTGCAGGTACTGCGAGAGCATGAAGGCGGCGGCGAGGAGGGCCGCCGTCGTCAAGAAGGCCGTGGCGCCGGCCGCGGCGAAGGTGCGGTTCTGGAAGAGCCGCAGCGGCAGCATCGGCTCGCGCGCCCGGCGCTCCCAGGCTACGAAGGCGCCCAGGAGCAGGAAGCCGGCCGCCAGGGCGGCGATGATCTGCGGGTTGCCCCAGCCGAGGTCGTTGGCGCGGACGAGGCCCCAGACGAGGCCGACCGCGCCGCCGGTCGCCAGGGCGACCGCCGGCAGGTCGAGACGGGTTGCCGCGCCGTAGCTCTCGGCAAGGCGAAGGCGGGCCAGGATACTGGCCACCAGCCCGATCGGCACGTTGACCCAGAAGATCCAATGCCAGTCCAGCCCCTGGGTGACGGCGCCGCCCACGAGCGGCCCGCCGGCGATGGCGAGGCCGGCCAGACCGCCCCAGACGCCGACGATGGCGCCCCGGCGTTCCGGCGGGAAGGCGGAGACCAGGATGGTCAGGGCAATCGGCGTCACCATCGCGGCGCCCAGCCCCTGGACCGCCCGCGCGGCGACGAGGATCCCCGCCGTCGGCGCCAGGGCGCAGGCGGCCGACGCCGCCGTGAACAGGGCCAGCCCGAGCGTGAACAGACGACGCCGGCCGAAGCGATCGGCGAGGGCCGCCGCCGTGATGATCCCGGCGGCCGACGCCAGGCTGTAGGCGTTGACCGTCCACTCCAGGGTGGCGAGGCTCGTGCCGAGGTCACGCTGGATGGCCGGTAGCGCGGTGATGACGACCAGCAGATCCAGCGACACCATGAAGAAGGCGAGGGCGGTCAGGGCCAGTGCCCAGCCGCGCCGCGACCGATGAACCACCGGACGAGAGTCAACCATGGGATGCCTGCTCCTTCCTGTGCCGATCCGCCCGGCTGCCGCCGGGCTGCCGTTGATCGTGACCGCGGCCGCGAGTCCCTTGCATTATGCAAGTCGCACTATACCGGGTACACTAGCATAATGCAAGTGACTGGAGGGCTGGTTTTATGCGTCGGAAGAGTTTCGCCGGCATGCTCTGTCCCATCGCGCGGTCCTTGAACGTCGTGGGCGAGTGGTGGACGCTGCTGATCGTCCGCGATGCCTTTGATGGCGCCCGCCGCTTCGAGGATTTTCGCGCCACCGGCATCGCCGACAACATCCTGAGCACGCGGCTGGATTTGCTGGTGCGCGAGGGCATCCTGGAGCGCCGGGCCTACCAGGAGCACCCGCCGCGCTACGAATACCTGCTGACCGAAAAGGGCCGCGACCTCCTGCCGATCATCGTCGCCCTGGGCGTCTGGGGCCTGCGCTGGACCGATGGCCCGAAGGTTCCGCCGGGAGGCCCGAGCAAACCCAGCAGCGAAGCGATCCTGGCCGCCCTGCGCGACCGAGCGCCCGAGCACGCGGTCGCCGCCGGCAACGAATGACGCCGCCGCGCAGAGAGCACGACCGATGAGCACTGGCGCGCTTTGGCGACGCCACGCCGCACGCCGCACGCCCGAGCGCGTGCTCTTGACCTTGTCGCCCGGACCACCGGCGGCAGGCCGGTGTCGCGGCAGCAGGTGACGCGGGGCTACGCCAACGAGGTGTACCCCAGGGGCACGCTCCGGGAGCGGGCTGCCGACCGTCCATTGCTCCGGCAGGCTGGTTTCGGTGACGGCGACATCGACAGGATGTTGGAGATGATCCGGGATGACGGTGAGCGCTACCCTTGCCGCCAGCCCGTGCCCATAATCCTCCGCACTACAATCGCTACAATAATGGCGGCACAGCGGCCCCACGGCGGAAGGCTATGCTGACAGCGAGGTGATTGCCGAAGGGCAGTCGTTGGCGTCGTCCATCGTCCCGACGATCGTCATTCGGGCAGACGATCTGCTGGGCTGAAGTCGCCGCCGCTGCCTCCCGTCGCAGCGATGCCGGCACCCATCGTGGCAACGCTGTCTACGGGCAACGACGCGACAGTGGCGGCGCTGGTTCACGCCGACCGCGAGCGCCGCCACTGCCGCAGGTCGCTCGATGGCGAGATTCCGGTACAATGGCGACGATGACGACAATCGTGACGAAGGAGGAGCTAGGCAATGGGAGCGCCGATCAGTGTACGGCTCGGACGGGCGGTGGAAGAGCGAGTACGCCAAATCGCCGCGCTCGAGCACCGCTCCTACGCCGACACGATCCGGCTGCTCACCGAGGAGGCAATCAAGGGGCGCGACTTCCCGGACGTGATGTTCACCGATGGGCCAACCGGCCGGCGCGCCACCCTTCGGCGTGGGCCGGATGTCTGGGAGATTGAGGCGCGCATTGCCTTGAACCAGGCGTCGTGACGCCACGATTCCTCCTTGATGAGGACCTGCCTCCTGCTGTCGCCGCCGGAGCACGGCGGTTGGGCCTCGATGTCGTGTCCGTGCATGAGATCGGGCGCGCC
>JAICXR010000175.1 GCA_025980355.1 Chloroflexota bacterium
CCGGTGCGCTCGATCCGCTTCAGGAACTGCTTGGGGATGATCTGATCGGTGTCGACGTTGACGCGGTCCAACGGCGCGACCAGGCCGGTGTGCCGGACGAATGCTTCCATCTTACTCCTCAATCTGCCAGTCGCGGACGTCGGTGAGGTGGCCGGCGATGGCCGCCGCCGCCGCCATCATCGGGCTGACCAGGTGGGTGCGCCCGCCCTTGCCCTGGCGCCCCTCGAAGTTACGGTTGGAGGTGGAGGCGCAGCGCTCGCCCGGCGCCAGGATATCGGGATTCATGCCCAGGCACATCGAACAGCCGGCGTCCCGCCAGTCGAACCCTGCGTCCATGAAGATGCGGTCCAGCCCCTCCCGCTCCGCCTGCAGCTTGACCGGCATCGACCCGGGCACCACCATGGCGCGGACGCCTTCATGGACGCGCTTCCCACCGATCACCTTCGCCGCCGCCCGCAGGTCTTCGATGCGGGCGTTGGTGCAGGAGCCGATGAACACCCGGTCCAGCTTCACGTCTTGCAGCCGCGTCCCCGGCTGCAGGGCCATATATTCCAGCGCCCGCTCCGCCGAGCGGCGGTCCGTCTCCTGCGTGAACTGGGCCGGGTTGGGCACGGTGCCCGTTATCGGCGCCACCTGGCCGGGGTTGGTGCCCCAGGTGACATAGGGCACGAGGTCGCCGGCATCCAGCGTCACCACGCGGTCGTACACGGCGTCGGCGTCCGTGCGCAGGCTCTGCCAGTACTGGACGGCGGCGTCCCAATCGGCGCCCTCCGGGGCCCGCGGCCGGCCTTTGAGGTAGGCGAACGTCTTCTCGTCCGGCGCCACCATGCCGGCGCGGCCCCCCGCCTCGATGGACATGTTGCAGACCGTCATCCGGCCTTCCATCGACAGCGAGCGGATCGCCTCGCCGGTGTACTCGATCACGTAGCCGGTGGCGCCGTCGGTGCCGATCTTGCCGATGATCGCCAGGATCACGTCCTTCGCCGTCACGCCGGGCGGCAACTGGCCGTCGACCCGGATTTCCATGGTCTTCGGGCGGGATTGTTGGAGGCATTGGGTCGCCAGGACGTGTTCCACTTCGGAGGTGCCGATGCCGAAGGCCAGCGCGCCGAAGGCGCCGTGCGTCGAGGTGTGGCTGTCGCCGCAGACGATCGTCAGACCGGGCTGCGTCGCCCCCAACTCCGGCCCGATCACGTGGACGATGCCCTGGTTGGCGCTGCGCAGGTCGAAGAGCTCGATCCCGAACTCCCGGCAATTGCGCTCCAGCGTCTCCACCTGCTGGCGAGAAATCTGGTCGGCGATCGGCAGCAGCCGGTCGCGCGTCGGCACATTGTGGTCCAGCGTCGACAGGGTCTGCTCCGGGCGGCGCACCGTGCGCCCGGCGAGCCGGAGGCCGTCGAAGGCCTGGGGTGAGGTCACCTCGTGGACGAGATGGAGGTCGATATAGAGGATCGCCGGCTCGCCGGGCGCCTCCCGCACCACGTGCGCGTCCCAGATCTTCTCGAACATGGTCTTCCCGGGCATTTTTGCTCCTTTCGTTCTCGCCATAGGCTACCCATCGGCGTCCCATTTGTCTATGATAGGTCCGGCATCGGATCGATAACGAAATGGAATAGCGCGTGGAACTCCGACAGTTGCGCTACCTGCGGGCCATCGCCCAGTACGGCAGCTTTACCGGGGCGGCAGAGGCGGAGCGCGTGGCGCAGCCGGCGGTCAGCAAGCAGATCCAGCGGTTGGAGCGCGAACTCGGCGTCGCGCTGCTCGACCGCGGCAGCCGGGGCACGACACTGACGGCCGACGGCGAGGTCGTCGCCCGCGCCACCGACCGTGTGCTCGGCATTCTGGACGACCTGCAGGCCGAGCTGGCGGACCGTGCCGTGCTCACCCGCGGCCGGCTGCGCCTCTGCGCCACGGAAACGGTCATGGAATACCTGCTCCCCGCCGCCCTGGCGGCCCTCCACCGGCGCTATCCGGGCCTCGAAGTGTCGGCGGAGATGCTGGGAACGGACGACGCCGTCGCCCTGTTGCTCGACCGCCAGGTGGATGTGGCCATCGTCACCCTCCCGCTGAGCCACCCGGAGCTGGACGTCACTCCCCTCTACTCCGAGGACATCGTCCTGCTGGTCCCGGTCGGCGACCCCCTGGCGGGACGTACATCGGTGGCGCTGCACGAGCTGGCGGAGCGCGAGCTGCTGCTCTCCATGCCCGGCCATGGGCTGCGCGCCGTGATCGACGCCGCCTGCCGGCGGGCCGGCTTTGCCACCCGCCCGACGCTGGAGCTGCGCAGCCAGGAAGCGCTGATCCGCCTCGTGGAGCAAGGGGCCGGCCTCACCTTCGCCCCCAAACTCTGCGTGCAGCGCCCGCGCCCCGCCGTCCACGTCTGCGCGATCGCGCCGCCGGCACTCCGGCGCAGCATCGGCTGGGCCCGCCTCCGCGACCGCTACGTCCCCCGTGCCGTGCAGGCGTTGGTGTGTGAGCTTGCGGAAGCGGCGGAGAAACTGACGTGAGAGGTCCCCGATGCACTATCATGGCGGCGCATCGGAAGGGACAGATTGACAATGGCACCAGCAACGCAGCAGGCGACGGCGGTCTGCAAGAACTACATCGGTGGGCAGTGGGTGGCGTCGCACAGCGGCAAGACGCTCTCCCGCGAGAACCCGGCCGATTGGCGGGAGGTGGTCGGCGCCTACCAGGACTCGACGGTCGACGACGTCGTGGCGGCCTGCGACGCCGCGGCCAAAGCCTTTCCGGGTTGGGCCGGGCTGGCCGGGCCGGCGCGGGGAGAGTTCCTGCGCAAGGCCGCCGACATCCTGGAATCGCGGGAGGAAGAGGTGGCCCGCACGATGACGCGGGAGATGGGCAAGACGATCGGCGAGGCGCGCGGCGAGACGCGGCGCGGCGTGACCATCCTCCGCTATTTCGCCCAGGAGGGCCTGCGCGAGGTCGGCCTGACGATCCCTTCCGCCGACGCGCGCACGCTCATGTACACCACTCGAGTCCCCCTTGGCCCGGTCGCTCTGATCACGCCCTGGAATTTCCCCGTCGCCATCCCTATTTGGAAGCTTGCCCCCGCCCTCGCCTACGGCAATACGGTCGTGCTCAAGCCGGCCGGTCTGACGACGGTGACGGCGACGCGGGTCGTGGAATGCCTGGTCGACGCCGGCCTCCCTGCCGGCGTCCTCAACCTGGTGGGCGGCTCCGGCGGGCGCATCGGCTCGGCGCTGGCGAAGAACCAGCACGTGCACGGCATCAGCTTCACCGGCTCCAACGCCGTCGGCCGCCAACTGGCCGGCGACGCCCTGGAGCGCAACACGAAATATCAACTGGAAATGGGCGGCAAGAATCCGGTGATCGTCTGCGACGACGCCGACCTGGCCCAGGCGGTGGAGTTGACCGTCTCTGGCGCCATGCGTAGCACCGGCCAGAAGTGCACGGCCACCAGTCGGGCCATCGTCATGGAACCGGTGCTCAAAGAGTTCACGGAGCGGGTCGTGGCTCGTTGCCGGGAGTTGAAGGTCGGACCCGGGCTGGACGAGACCGTCTACATGGGGCCGGCGGTGTCGCGGGATCAATTGGAGACCGACCTCCACTATATTGAGGTCGGCAAAGGCGAAGGGGCCCGCCTCCTCTGCGGCGGCGGCCAGCCCGGCGGTGAACGGTTCGCCCACGGCTATTTCGTGCAACCGACGGTGTTCGACCAGGTGACGCCGGCGATGAAGATTGCTCAGGAAGAGATCTTCGGTCCGGTGTTGGGCATCATGCGGGCCGGCAGCATGGAGGAAGCGCTGACGCTGGCGAACGACGTGAAGTTCGGCCTGAGCGCGTCGATTTTCACGCGCGACATTAACCGCGTGTTGCAGTTTGCCGCCACTGCCGATGTCGGCATGATCCGCGTCAACGGCGAGACGGCTGGCGTGGAACCGCAGGCGCCCTTCGGCGGTATGAAGGCGTCGAGCTCCCACTCCCGCGAGCAGGGCCGGGCCGCCCTGGAGTTCTTCACGTCCGTGAAGACGGTGACGTTCTCGCCGGCCGGAACGTAAGCGGCAAGAACCGAAAGAAGGAGGAGGAACCATCCGTGTTGGCGGAACGTGTCCTTGGGGGAGAAAGCGGCAGCACCGGCTGGCTGCGCTCCTCAGCACTCGCGTGGGTCGGCCTGGCGCTGGCGGGGACGGCCTTCCTGGCGGCGTCGGCGCGCATCTCCATCCCGCTGCCGTTCACGCCGGTGCCGATCACCGCGCAGACGCTGGCCGTGCTGCTCGTGGGGGCGCTCTACGGCTCACGCCTCGGCCTGGCGACCCTGCTCGCCTACCTGGCGGAAGGGCTGGCCGGCTTACCGGTGTTCCACCAGGGGACCTTCGGCCCGGCGGTGCTCTTCGGCCCGACGGGGGGCTACCTGATCGGCTTCGCCGTCGCGGCGTTCATCGTCGGCTGGCTCCTGGAGGAGCGGCGACGGCCCGGTGTGCTGGCGACCGTGGCGGCGTTCCTTATCGGTGATATCGTGCTCAACGCGCTCGGCACCCTCTGTCTGGCGCATTTCGTCGGCGTCGGGCACGCCTGGACCGAGGGTGTGCTGCCCTTCATCCCGGGGGAAGTCGTCAAGATCATCGTCGCCACCGCCGTCCTCGCCAGCGGCCGTCGGCTCCTGGCGCGCGATCAGCGACGAACGGTGCGCGACGTCACCTGACCGTGGGGACGGTGGCAAAGCCGGCAACCAGATAATGGTGGTCGAAGGCAAACGCCTCCGTGATGCCGCGACGACGCATGCTCACAAAGCTGACAGCATCGACGTAGCTAAAGTCCTGGTCGGCAAATTGGACCAGCAGAGCCTCTGCCTCCGCTTCCAGGTCCGCGTCGGAGTACATCAGGCGCAACCGATTGCTCCGACGAAGTGCCTGGAGAAACCGTACCGCCACGCCATGGCCACCGAAGCGATGAATGAGCGCGTATGACTCGGCGACAACGAGGTTTGTCGTAACAAAGAGGACGGCTTGAGACGCCAGTCGCCGGTATTCTTGGACGGCCGCATCACGGCGTGAGTCACGATCGGAACTCATCGCAATCCATGCGCCAGAGTCGACAAAGGTCTCCCGCCTCACGAGCGATTCTCGTCGCTAACGAGCTTCGCCAGGTACTCATCGTGCTTTTCTGCAAGATCGCTGGGACCCGACTTAACCAACCCGACTAGGTCCCACAAGGAGTCTTCTTCAGCGGGTACGTCGTCCAATACCAGATCTACACCTTGGCGAACGAGTTCGGCCATGCTGACCTTCCTCCGTTGCGCCACACAGCGCAAGGCGTCAAGTTGTTGGGGACGGAGGTAGACTTGGATCGGCCGTTTGGTGAGCGTGCCGGCCATCTTTGGCCTCCTTCGCGGCAATACCTTCTTACACTGAAGGAGCATACATCATGCTCACCAGTGTAGCACTGTCCACGGAGGCCCCTCTTCGCGCTGGCCGGAGGCCAGTCCAGCGAGCAACCGGCCGACGGGAATACATGTGGCGCTCGTACGGCAACTGAGCCGGTAGGGACGGTGGGCTTCGCGCCGGTATACTCGGTGGATGGTCAGCCCCGTCGTCCGGTCCTACGCCACCCCCCCGCCCGGCAAGCAAGAGATCGACCTGTTTCTGCGGGCGATGCATACGCTGCTGCGGAGCAGCGGCGAGGTTCAACTGCGCGCCCTGGTCGAGACATACCTGGCGATGGAGCCGAGTCTGCACGTCGACGCGCTCGAGGCGACCGTCGACCTCGCCTGCCTCACCTATGTCACGCTCCGCCTGCCGTCCAGCATCGACCGGGTACGCCATGTGCTGCTCGGCCAGACGGAGGAGACCTTCCGGCGGCGCGGCTATCCGGAGGTGGAGCACTGGCAGCCGGTGGAAGCGCCCGGTCGCCGCCGCAAGATGCTCTTCGACGGTGAAGCGACGCTGGCCGTGTTCATCGCTAGCCCGTCCGACATCGACGACCTCGTCCCGACGTTACTGGCCCTGGAAATCGAGTGGAATAAGCTGCATGACCGGCTGCACTGCCAGCCGGGGCTGCTTGCTCTGCTGGAGGCGGTCCCGCTCGACGGACCGGTCCCCACCGAGGACCACGAGCGTTTGCTGACCGGCCTGGGGATCGACGCCGCCGGTTGGGAGCGGCTCCAGACGATCTGGGACGGCCAGGCGCGCGCCCGGCTGCGGACGGTCGCCGCCGGCCGGCGTCACTTTGGCGTGCAACTGCTCGGCGGCTCCTTGAACGACTTTCGCCGGGCCTTGCACGTCTGGTGGCGGCGAGTGGAACACGGCGCGGCCGGCAGCGACCTGGAGGCGCGTCCGGTGTATTTCGTGTCCAGCAACACCCACTCCCTCGCTAACCTGCTCAGCGGCTTCGCCCGCGCCCACGAGGCGGAACTGCGGCACTTCGTGGAGCGGCCGGAGCGGCGCGCGCTGGCCGCCCTGGCGGACAACTTGCAGGAGCAGCGGGCGCCCGGCATCTACGACAATTACCTCTACTACGTGCAACGCCACTTCCTGGCCGATCCCGGCCAGCGCCACGCCCAGGCGGCGCGCAACGCTGCCGAAGTGGAAAGCGGCATTACCTCAATTAAGGCCACCCAGGCGCTGGCCGTGGACGCCCAGGTAATCGACATCGCCAAGCTGAAGCTGGACCGCATCGACCGTCGCCTGCGCATCCCCGAACTCGAAGGACTCGGCGTGAGCGACGCGCTGATCATCAACGTCGACTATCCCCTCGGCTACGCCGCCTATCAGATGTTGCATACGGTCTCCTATCACACGACCGTGCTCCAGGGCCTCTACGTCATGGGCAAGGCGGCGACGCTCAATGGGCGGATCGGCGATGTGATGATCGCCAACGCCTTCCTCGACGAGCATTCCGGCAACACCTATATGGTCAACAACGCCTTTATCGCCCAGGACATCGCGCCGTTTCTCGCCTTCGGCACGGCCTTAGATGGCCAACAAGCGGTCGCGGTGCGCGGAACCTTTCTGCAAAACCATCGTTATCTGGACGAGCTCTACAAAGCCGGCTACACGGTCGTGGA